>JALSQC010000237.1 GCA_026985625.1 Bacteroidales bacterium
TAATTTTAATTGTTAAATTAAATTACAAATATACAAATGTAACAAAAAAAAGTGGAATATATTCCACTTTTTTTTGTTTATATTATAAAATTATATAATGTAATTATCTTCGTTTATTTTGCATTTGGCGTTGTTTTGCCGCATTTTCTAAACGTTGTTGGAATTTAGATTTTTTTATAGGTTTTTGTTTCGATTGTTCTAATTTTTTAAGAATATCTTCGTCGTTAATGCTTCGTTTTATAAAATACATTTGCGAGAAAGTAATTACATTAGCAATAAAGTAATAATAACTTAATCCCGACGAATAATTATTTAAAAAGAATAGAAACATTATAGGCATAATATACATCATAGTTTTCATTCCGGGCATACTTGCATTTGTAGCATTCATTTGATTTTGCATACGTGTGTATATTAGTGTCGATGCTGTCATTAAAAGTGTAAATAAACTAACATGGTCGCCATACATTGGTATATGGAATGGCAAATGTAGTATTGAGTCGTATGACGATAAGTCGTCGGCCCAAAGAAACGATTGTTGTCGTAATTCTATTGATGTTGGGAAAAAGCGGAATAGAGCAAATAATATAGGCATTTGTAGCAACATTGGCAAGCATCCTCCCATAGGGTTTACTCCTGCTCGTTTGTATAAGTCCATTGTTGCTCGTTGGCGTTCCATTGCTTTTTCTTTGGGAAATTTTTTATTTATTTCGTCGATTTGGGGTTTTAAAACTCGCATTTTTGCCGACGATTTATAAGATTTGTATGTAAGAGGAAATAAAAATGCTTTAATTATAAGAGTAAGTAACAATATAATTATACCGTAATTAGATATATAGTTGTCTAAGAAATTAAATATGGGTATAACTATAAATCTGTTTACCCAGCCAAATATTGCCCAACCTAGAGGAACTAATCTGTCGAGCGATAAATTTATTTCTTTATTGTTATAGTTTACATCGCTGTATTTTTTGAGGGTGTTAAAATGGTTTGGTCCAAAATAAAAAGCAAACTGCATATTGTTGTTTTCGTTTGAGTTATACGGAATTGCAATACTTGACGAAAGGCTTTTTATGTATCCGGGTTGTTCTTCGTATATTTTTTTTGTTTTTATATTTGCATTTATAAAGTAATCTTTGGCTATAAAAACCGATGAAAAAAATTGGTCTTTAAAAGCAATCCATCGTAATTTTGTTTTTATACTTTCGTTGCCGTTTGTTCGTTCCGATATATAATCTACATCGTCCATATAATATTTATAATATGCTGTTGTGTAGTTATTTTCGTTTTGGGCTCCTTTTTCGTGTATAGGTATTTTGTTAAACCAGTTTAAGGTTAAATATGTTTGTGTTGGCGATATATCCTTTTGTAAGCCTTTGTATTCGACATTAAAATCTACCGTAAAGCTATCGGGGTAAACTATATATTTGTGTTCTATGTATTTTTCGGGTGATATGTTAACTCTAAAAATAATTTCTTGTTTTTTGTTTATGCTTTTTTCGATAATTTTATTTACGGGTGTAAATTGTAGTTCTTCGGTATTTATCAGTTTATTGTTGTTATCGAAAAAGTTAAATGCAAATATCGATGAGTCGCCATCAAAAAGCATAAGAGGTAGGGTGTCGTATGTGTGATAATTTTTTAGTTGCACCGATAGAATTTTACCTCCGTTTGATGCAAATTTTATTATCATTTTTTTATTTTCAACGGTATATATTTTATTTTCTTTTGCTGTAAATTTTGAGAAAATTCCAAGATTTAATTGTTTTGTATTTGTTGAGTCTGTTTTTGTTGTATCGTTATTTGTGTATACAATATTTGTGCTGTCTTTTGCCAATTGTATTGTATCGTTTTTGGCAATATTTTTTATTGAGTCGATTTTTTGTTGTTCCTTAATTTTTTGATTAACTAAGGCAATCGAGTCTTGTTTTGCTTTTATTTTTTTCAGTTCCTCTTCGCTTGGCTTGTTAAGAAATGTGTATCCTACAAGTATTAATACTATTAAAACTATTCCTGTTATTGTATTTTTATCCATAAATTTTTATTTTATATTATTAAGATATTGTTGCTTTTATAAAGTTAATAAATATTGGGTGTGGTTCTAAAACCGTGCTTTTATATTCGGGGTGAAATTGAACACCTACAAACCATTTATGTTTAGGTATTTCTATAATTTCGACCAAATTATTTTCGGTATTTTTTCCGGTTGCTATCATTCCTGCTTTTTCGAAACTCTCGATATATTCGTTGTTAAATTCGTAACGGTGTCGGTGTCGTTCTTCGATATTGGTTGTTTTGTATGCTTTGTAAACATTTGAGTTTTTGATAATTTCACATGAGTATTTCCCTAAACGCATTGTGCCTCCGAGTTCGCTTATTTTTTTTTGTTCTTCCATAAGGTTAATTACCGGATGAGGAGTGTTTCTGTCCATCTCAATAGAGTGAGCGTCTTTTAAATTAAGAACATTTCTG
>JALSQC010000238.1 GCA_026985625.1 Bacteroidales bacterium
TTAATAAACAAATGAAAAAAATAATAATACTTTTATTGGCAGTAATTAGTTTATACTCTTGCCAAAATCAAACAACAAACAAACAAAAAAACAACAACAAAACAACCGAAAAAAAATCATTACTCGACTCACTTGCAAACTTTACCCCCGACACCAATATACTAACCCCCGAGATATTATGGAAATTCGGACGAGTTTTTGACGCACAACTTTCGCCCGACTCAAAAACAATTATATATTGTGTCAAACGATACAATGCAAAAACAAACAAAGGCTATACCGACATATTCTCGGTAGATATAAAAACAAAAAAAGTATCCCAACTTACAAATTTTATTGGACCCGAAGTTAATCCACGTTGGAGTGCAAACGGAAAAGAAATATATTTTCTTGCATCAGAATCGGGAAGTATGCAAATATGGAAAATGAATGCCGACGGAACAAATAAAAAACAGCTATCCAATACCAAAGGAGATATATCAAGTTTTGAAATATCACCAAATCAAAACAAACTGTTTTTTACAAAAGATGTAAAAGTTTTAAAAACAACAAACGATATTTATCCCGATTTACCAAAAGCAAATGCAAAAATCATTACTAACTTAATGTATCGACACTGGGACCATTGGACCGACGAAAAATTCTCGCATATTTTTGTAGCCGATTTATCAAAAAATAAAATATCAAACGAAAAAGATATTATGCCAAACGAAAAATGGGATTCTCCATTATCGCCATGGTTCGATAATACCGAAAATACTTGGAGTGCCGATGGCAAATATATAGCATATACTTGTAAAAAATTATACGGAAAAGATTACACCCTAAGCACAAACTCTGATATTTATTTATATGACATAAAAACAGGCAAAACACAAAATATTACAAAAGGCATGTTAGGTTACGATAAATATCCCAGATTCTCTCCAGATGGAAAAAAAGTTGCTTGGCAAAGCATGGAAACCCCGGGTTACGAATCAGATAAAGACCGTCTTTTTGTAATGAACCTTGAAACAGGGAAAAAAGAATATGTAACCAAGAACTTTGACAAAAACGTAAAAAATCTTATTTGGGATACCGACAACAAAACAATTTATTTTATAAGCGGAATTAATGCTACATACCAAATATATAAAGTAAATACCGAAACAAAAAAAATTACACAAATTACAAAAGGCAAACATGATTACACATCTTTATCAAAACAAGGAGATGTTATTATAGGACAAAGAATGTCAATGTCTAAAGCAACCGAAATTTATAAAATATCAGAAAACGGAAACGAAGAACAACTTACATTTACAAACAAAAATATTTACGATAAAGTAAAAATGGGAGATGTAAAATCGCGTTGGTTAACAACAACCGATAATAAAAAAATGTTAGTCTGGGTAATTTATCCGCCAAATTTCGACAAAACAAAAAAATATCCGGCTTTACTTTATTGCCAAGGAGGACCTCAATCTGCAGTTAGCCAGTTTTGGTCTTACCGTTGGAATTTTCAGATTATGGCAGCTAACAACTACATTATTGTAGCACCCAACCGTAGAGGCTTACCAACTTTTGGGCAAGAATGGAACGCCGAAATATCAGGCGACTACGGAGGTCAAAATATGTTAGATTATTTTACGGCAATAGACTCTCTAAAAACCGAACCATATATAGACGAAAACCGACTTGGCTCGGTAGGTGCAAGTTATGGCGGATTTTCGGTATTTTGGTTGGCAGGACACCACAAAAAAAGATTTAAAGCATTTATTGCACATTGCGGAATATTCGATTTCGAAAGCCAATATACCGCTACCGACGAAATGTTTTTTGTAAATCATGATTTTGGAGGAGCATATTGGGAAAAAGACAATGCAATTGCCCAAAAATCGTATGCAACATCACCACATAATTTTGTAAAAAATTGGGATACTCCTATTTTAATAATAACAGGAGGACACGACTTTAGAATTCCTTATACTCAAAGCATGGAAGCATTTAATGCAGCTCAACTACTTGGTGTTGAAAGTAAACTACTTTTCTTCCCTGACGAAAGCCATTTTGTTTTGCAACCGCAAAACGGAATATTATGGCAACGCGAGTTTTTTAAATTTTTAGATAAATATCTTAAAAAATAAATGAATTTTAATAATAATTTATATAATGGGTAAGTTATTTGTTATACCAACACCTATAGGTAATTTAAAAGACATAACTTACCGAGCTGTTGAAATATTACAAACGGTTGATATTATTCTTGCCGAAGATACCCGAAAAACATCTATTCTTTTAAGACATTATAATATTACAAAAAAAATAATGTCACACCACAAATTTAACGAACACAAAACAGTAGAACAAATTGTAGAACGAATAAAATCGGGCGAAATTTTTGCTTTGGTTAGCGATGCAGGAACCCCCGCCATATCAGACCCCGGATATCTGCTTGTAAAAAATTGTATCGATAACAATATAGATAT
>JALSQC010000239.1 GCA_026985625.1 Bacteroidales bacterium
GGGCAATATGTATACATATTCAAAATACAGTATAGACGTTGATGCATACGGAACTTTTACGATAACCACAGGTTCGTCAACAAATCCTACTCATACCGTATACGATAATTGTTTGCGAACAAGAACCTTGTCTATTGACACAATGGATGCAGGTTCGGGAATGTTTTTTTATATAAAATCTCTAATTTATACATGGTATGCTCCCGGTATATCAGAACCAATTGCCGTAATATCATTTGCTCAAGTAAGAAATAATTTAGATCCGTCATTATGGCCTTACGACCCTAATTTTGCATGGCACGACGAGTCTGATTTTTACTATGCAAAACCATTTAACACTGTTAATATAAACAAAAAAGATTATCTAAATTATATAAAAATATTTCCAAATCCTGCTTCGTCTAACGTAACAGTTGCCTCACATTTTAATAATATTAATAAAATTATAATATTAGATATGTCAGGACATAAGGTTAAAACATTTAATAATTTAAATAGTAAAATATCAAAAATTGATATATCAGATATATCAAAAGGAATGTATTTAATAAAAATTATATCGGACAATAAAAGTATTACAAAGAAACTTAATATTGTTAAATAGTTATAATTTAAAATTATATTATAAAAAAAACCATCTTTTGATGGTTTTTTTGTTTATATGTTAAATTAGTTATTAAAATATTAGTCCAAGTGTTGCTACAATTCTATTTGCTGTATAATTTATTTTTGCAGGATTTATACTAATTTTTTCGGGATTATATAAATAATAATTTTCCGATTTTTGCGAATATATATATGTTAAATCAAAAAACATATCATTAGTTCTTACTCCAAAACCACCACTATAAGATGTTAGACTTGCTCCTGCATTAGACAAATTACTTCTGTATGGACTTCCATACATTGCATATCCGCCTCGTAAACTTATAGGTCCAAAACGGTATTCCAGACCTGCTTTTATATTTCCGGTTGCTATATACGATGTTTCAATAGTATTATTTTCTTCGTAAAAAGGATAATCGTTGGCACGTAAACGTGCAGTTGAATAATCTAAATATTCGTAATCGATACTAATTATTGCCGATTTTTTTATAATAAAAGCTAATCCTGCATTTGCCCTAAATGGTGTATTTAATTGATAATCGTAAATACCTTCGCCCGATGATAAATTTTTTGATTTTGTTTTATCGTTAAAACTTGTAGTAAGTTTGCTGCTATATGTATCTTTTAGCTTATAAAATGTTGGAGAATGAATTGATGCTCCAAATCTAAACCAATTAATAGGACGTGCAATAATACCAAGTTTCATATTAAATCCTGAACCTTCGGTTTTTAAATATTGAGTATATGTAAACGAATTAAAATCTGATATTTTATCATCGGGATCAGACTCATCATAGATAGAACTTTCGGTATAATTTACTACATCAACATTAAGCGATGCTCCTATATAAAGTTTCTTTTTATAAGATAATCCCATAGCTGCATAATAATTACCGCTTCCTCCTTTAGATGATACAGAGCGTCTTTGTGTTTCGCCATACGAGTCAAACGATGTTTTATAGCTTGTTCCCGAACTGTCAATAGGGTCTATCAAATAACCGTCCCAAGCTAAACCTTCGGCAAAATTATTAAAATTATTTGTAGATTTTCCGTTTGCTAATTGTGCAAAATAATCGGAGTATGAACTTGTATTATTTACTCCTGATATTAATAAACGATTATTAAAATTATTTAATCGGTTGTACCCAAAAGCAAAATTAAAAGTAGAAATTCCACCGCCATCTTCTGATAATTTGCCGGAACTTAATACTACTCCAATATTATTAATATTTACATTATACTTATAATCGTAATTTTTACTTTCGTTAAAATTAGACGATGTATTGCTATAAAAAAACGATGGAGTAAATGTAAATTCCGACCGTGTATATATGCCTGTGCTGGCAGGATTTAATGTAATACTTGATAAATCGCCTCCAAGTGCCGAAAATGCACCACCTAAAGCTAAATATCTTGCAGAACCTCCGTAATATTCTTGTGAATATCTTAGAGCATCTACTTCGTTTTGAGCAAATAATATTCCTGATAAAAAAATCATTAATATTGATAAAGTTATTTTTTTCATTTTGTTAATATTTTTAAAATTTTTAAATTAAGTTTTTTATATTTTAAAATAAATTATCTATGTATAGATATTGATCTACTTCCTCCACTACTGTGAGAATATGAACTTCTTGATGATGATGAACTTCGGCTATATGAACTACTTCTCGATGGGGAAGAACTTCGGCTATATGAACTACTTCTCGATGGGGAAGAACTTCTGCTGTAAGAACTACTTCTCGATGGGGAAGAACTTCGGCTATACGAATTACTTCTTGACGGAGAAGAACTTCTGCTGTAGGAACTATTTCTTGATGGGGAAGAACTTCGGCTGTAGGAACTACTTCTTGATGGG
>JALSQC010000240.1 GCA_026985625.1 Bacteroidales bacterium
ATCGGGAGGCGAATTACCAAAAAGTTCCGAAACATATAAACTAATTAAAAATAATTATGGAGCAGCCTATGCAAATAAAGCAATAAAGCAAATGCCAACATATTGGGGCGACCAACCAATGACATCAGGACCGGTTTATGTAGGAGCAATAATTTTCTTTTTATTTGTTTTAGGACTTATTGTTGTAAAAGGACCAATAAAATGGTGGTTGCTTTTTGCAACAATTTTATCGATAACGTTAGCCTGGGGTAAAAATTTTATGCCACTTACCGATTTATTTCTTGATTACTTTCCCGGATACAATAAATTTAGAGCAGTTTCTATGATATTAGTAATTGCCGAATTTACAATGCCATTATTAGGAATATTAGCTCTAAAAAAAATAATTAATAACGAAATCGAAAAAAAAGAACTTTTTAAAGCTCTTAAAATAAGTGTTGGTATTGTAGGGGGATTAGTTTTAATTTTTGCAATATTACCCGGAATGTTTTTTAACTTCTCGGCTCCAACCGATCAACAATATCTTGCACAAGGGGCAAAAGAATTTATAGATGCAATACGTCACGATAGAGAAACATTATTACAAAAAGATGCTTTTCGTTCGTTAATATTTATAATAATTACAGTAGCAGTAATATTAGCCTATAATTTTAAGAAACTAAACAAAACATCAACTTATGTTATTTTTGCACTTTTATTCATTATAGACTTATGGCCAGTAGATAAAAGATATTTAAACAACGATAGTTTTGAGTCAAAACACAAACAAAAAGAAACGTTTCAACCTACCCCCGCCGACTTACAAATATTACAAGACAAATCGTTAGACTACAGAGTATTTAATGCAACAGTAAGCACCTTTAACGATGCAAGCACATCATACTTTCATAAATCGATAGGAGGCTATCACGGAGCAAAACTGCGACGTTTTCAAGAGCTTATAGAACATCAAATATCTAAGCAAAATATGGCGGTTTTAAATATGCTTAATACCAAATATTTTATAATTCCAACAAAAGAACAGGGAGCAGTTGTTCAAAAAAATCCACAAGCTTTAGGAAACGCATGGTTTGTTAAAAACTATAAACTTGTAGATAATGCCGACCAAGAAATAAACGCACTAACAGATTTTAATCCTGCCGAAACAGCTATAATAGATAAACGATTTAAAAAATATTTAAAAGAATTTACATCAGGAAACAACACAGGAACAATTAAACTCGAGAAATATGAACCAAACCACTTAATTTATAAATCGTTGACAGACGGCAAACGCTTGGCGGTATTCTCCGAGATTTATTATGCAAAAGGTTGGAACGCATACATCGACGGAAAATTAACTCCGCATTTTAGAGTAAACTACGTGCTCAGAGCTATGATTATTCCAAAAGGAGAACATAAAATAGAATTTAAATTTGAACCAAAAGCATATTCCGTAGGAAATACAATAGAACTACTTAGCTCTATATTATTTTTATTAGTAATTTTAGGAATATTATATTTAGAATTTAAATCGATAAAACAAAAAAAATAACTTAAAAATATAAAATTATGTATGGAGATTATAAAAATTTTTTGCAAAAGCAAATAACAGAAATAAAAGAAGCCGGATTATATAAAGACGAACGAATTATAACATCGGCACAACAAGCCGAGATAGAAGTAGGTAACAGCAAAAAAGTCCTTAATTTTTGTATGAATAATTATTTAGGATTATCAAACAGCAAAGAACTTATAGATGCTGCTAAAGAAGCTATGGACACCAGAGGATACGGAATGTCATCGGTAAGATTTATTTGCGGAACACAAGACTTGCACAAAACACTCGAACGTAAAATTGCCGACTTTTTTGGAACCGAGGATACAATTCTTTATGCTGCAGCTTTTGATGCCAACGGAGGAGTATTCGAACCGCTTTTTACCGAAGAAGATGCAATTATATCCGACTCGTTAAACCATGCATCAATAATTGACGGAGTGCGTTTGAGTAAAGCCGTAAGATATCGTTACAATAGTGCCGATATGTCTGATTTGGAAGAAAAATTAAAACTATCACAAGCACAACGATTTAGAATTATTGTAACCGACGGAGTTTTTTCAATGGACGGAAACGTTGCACCAATAGATAAAATAAACGAACTCGCAAAAAAATATAACGCACTTATAATGGTCGACGAAAGTCATTCGGCAGGAGTTGTAGGTAAAACAGGCAGAGGAGTAACCGAGCTTTACAATATAATTGGCGAGGTAGATATTATTACGGGAACATTAGGTAAAGCCTTTGGTGGAGCAATAGGAGGTTTTACAACAGGACGAAAAGAAATTATAGAAATGCTAAGACAACGCTCTCGACCATATCTATTCTCAAATTCAATTCCGCCATCGGTTGCAAATGCAGGAATAAAAATGTTCGATATGGTTTCTACAACAACACACCTACAAGACAAACTGCACGATAATACAA
>JALSQC010000241.1 GCA_026985625.1 Bacteroidales bacterium
ATGAGAGAATTTGAGCAAATGGAAATGCAATTTTTTGTTGCTCCCGGAACCGAAATGGAATGGTTCGAAAAATGGAAAACACAACGTTTAAAATGGCATCAAGCTCTTGGTTTCGATAAAGAAAAATATCGATATCACGACCACGATAAATTAGCACATTATGCAAACGCCGCAACCGATATTGAGTTTGATTTCCCGTTTGGATTTAAAGAACTCGAAGGAATACATTCGCGAACCGATTTTGACTTGTCGCAACACCAAAAATTCTCGGGCAAAAAAATACAATACTTCGATACCGAAAATAACAAAAGTTACACTCCTTACGTTATCGAAACTTCAATAGGTTTAGACAGAACGTTTTTATCGATTTTATCTAACGCCTATACCGAAGAAATTATAACCAAAGACGATAACACTACCGATAAACGTGTTGTTTTAAAAATACCTGCAGAATTAGCTCCTGTAAAAATAGCTGTTTTGCCTCTTGTAAAAAAAGACGGCTTGCCCGAAAAAGCACGCGAAATATTAAATACAATAAAAATAAATTATAATACTCAATACGACGAAAAAGATTCTATAGGAAAACGATACCGAAGACAAGATGCTATAGGCACCCCGTTTTGTATTACGGTTGACCATAAAACCTTAGAAGACGAAACGGTAACCTTGCGTAACAGAGATACAATGGAACAAGAAAGAATACAAATTAACGATTTAGAACAAATATTACATAAAAAAGTAAATTTAACAAATTTGCTAAAACAACTTTAAAAATGTATTTTTATAAAAAATTAATTTATGAAATCTAACGAAAAAATAGCTTTACGAAAATTACGCAGTTCTTATTTAACATCAGTTGTAAGTATATCGTTAGTTCTTTTTATGATTGGTTTGGTAGGGTTATTAATACTAACATCGGGACAATTATCAAATTATGTAAAAGAAAATATTAATATATCGGTAATTTTAAAAGACAATACAAAAGATATTGATGTTAAACACTTACAAAAAACATTAGACGCAAGCGATTATGTTAAATCAACAAAATTTGTTTCTAAAGATCAAGCAGCAAAAAGTTTTGAGAAAGAACTTGGCGAAGATTTTACAAATTTTTTAGGATATAATCCGCTGTTATCATCAATAGACGTTAAATTAAAAGCCGATTATGCAAACATTGACAGCTTAAAAATAATAGAAGCAAAACTTTTAAAAAATACCGAAGTAAAAGAGGTTTTTTATCAAAAATCGTTAATACATCTTGTAAACAAAAACATAAAAAAAATAAGTTTAATATTTTTAGCTTTTTCGGCATTACTATTTTTAATATCGTTAACACTAATAAACAACACCATACGATTATCGGTTTATTCAAAACGATTAATAATAAACACTATGCAACTTGTTGGAGCAACACGAAATTTTATTCGAAAACCGTTTTTATTAAAAAGCATAATATTAGGACTAATATCATCTATATTTGCAATAACTTTATTATCGGTTTTAATTTATTATTTTCAACGCGAAGCATATCAAATAATAAGTTTTAACAACATTAGTATAATAAGCATTTTATTTTTAATAGTAACAATAATAGGTATTCTTATATCATTAATATCAACATATTTTTCTGTAAATAAATATTTAAGAATAAAAACACAAAATTTATATATGTAATTAAACAAAATAAAGCATGAAAAAAATAAACGAAAATAATAATCTTGATTTTGCTTTTGGGAAAAAAAATTATTTGTTTTTTGCAATAGCATTTTTATTGGTAGTAATAGGATTTTTTTTAATGTCAGGAGGAGGAAGTAAAAATCCAACCGATTTTTCGGAAGAAATCTTTAGTTTCAGAAGAATAACATTAGCCCCAATAGTTATACTTATAGGGTTTGTTTTTGGTATAGTAGCAATTATGCACAAACCAAAAGAATAAAATATGTCGTGGATTGATGCTCTTTACATTGCTATAATCGAAGGTCTTACGGAGTTTCTGCCGGTTTCTTCAACCGGACATATGATTATAATGGAAAAACTTCTAGGCTTAAATGCCGACGATGCTTTTATACAAGCTTTTATAATAAATATTCAATTTGGAGCAATACTCTCGGTAGTAGTGCTTTATTGGAAACGATTTTTTAAATCGTTAAAATTTTATTATAAACTTTTTATAGCATTTTTGCCTGCCGCTTTTTTTGGTTTATTGCTAAACGATTACATAGAAACATTATTAGGTAGTGTTATGGTTGTTGCTGTTATGCTTTTTGTTGGTGGAATTATTCTGGTTTTTGTTGACTCATGGTTTAAAAATAACAATACAAAAAATCAAGAAGTAACATATAAAAAATCGTTTATAATAGGACTATTTCAGGTAATAGCAATGATACCCGGAGTATCGCGGTCGGCATCGACAATTATTGGAGGAATGACACAAAAATTATCTCGAAAAACAGCCGCCGAAT
>JALSQC010000242.1 GCA_026985625.1 Bacteroidales bacterium
CGAACAATGGAAAAAACAAAATAAAGACAAATATATAGATATACTTATAAATAACGCAGGCACAAACAAAGATACACTGTTAATGTGGATGAAAATCGAAGATTGGTCAAATGTAATAAACACAAACCTTAACAGTTTCTTTTATGTTACACGAACCCTGTTAATGGATATGCTAAAAAACAAATTCGGAAGAATTATAAACATAGTCTCACTATCAGGAATAAAAGGTTTACCCGGACAAACAAACTATGCAGCATCAAAAGCAGGACTTATTGGAGCAACAAAAGCTTTAGCACAAGAAGTAGGCCGAAAAAATGTTACAGTTAATGCTGTAGCACCGGGATTTATAAAAACCGAGATGACAGAAAACATTAACGAAAAAGACTTTAAAAAAATGATACCTGTTGGCAGATTCGGTAAACCCGAAGAAGTTGCCGCAATAGTTAGCTTCTTAGCAACAAAACAAGCATCATATATAACAGGAGAGGTAATATCAGTTAACGGAGGATTATATACTTAAACAATACATAACAAAAGCAAATAAAATGAATAGAGTTGTAATTACAGGAATGGGAATTTATTCTACAATAGGAAAAAATCTCGACGAAGTTAAAGAATCATTATATAACGGAAAATCAGGAATAGGACTCGATTTAAAACGAAAAGAATACGGATTCCGTTCAGCTCTTACCGGAATATTAGAAACTCCTAACCTAAAAGGAAAACTATCGCGTCGCGAACGTATAAAACTTGCCGACCAAGGAAAATACGCTTTTGTAGCAACCGAAGAAGCTCTAAAGAACGCAAACATAGATAAAGATTATTTTTTAAAAAAAGATGTAGGTATATTATACGGAAACGATAGCTCTGCAAAACCCGTAATCGAGAGTTTAGACATTTTGCGAGAAAAACGCGATACAATGTTAGTAGGTTCAGGTTCAATATTTCAATCGATGAACTCAACAATAACAATGAACCTATCGGTAATATACAAACTTAGAGGAATAAACATGACAATAAGTGCAGCCTGTGCAAGCGGCTCGCACTCAATAGGATTAGGAACATTCTTAATCCGTCACGGAATGCAAGATATGATAATTTGTGGAGGAGGTCAAGAAATTAATGCAGAATCAATGGGTAGTTTCGACGGATTAAGTGCATTCTCTATACAAGAAAACGAACCAACAAAAGCATCAAAACCATTCGACAAAAACAGAGACGGATTAATACCAAGCGGAGGAGCAGCAACAGTAATTCTCGAAAGTTACGAGTCGGCAAAAAAACGAGGAGCACCTATAATAGCCGAAGTTATAGGTTATGGATTCTCATCTAACGGCGAACACATATCTGTGCCAAATGTCGAAGGACCATATACTGCACTTATAAACAGTATAAAAGATGCAAAAATATCACCATCAGATATAGAATATGTAAATGCACACGCAACATCAACACCGGTAGGCGATATGAACGAAGCACAAGCAATATCAAAAGCATTTGGAAACAATACCGTTCCCGTTAGCTCAACAAAATCAATGACAGGACACGAGATGTGGATGGGAGGAGCCAGCGAAATAATATACTCAATAATTATGATGAAAAATAATTTTATGGCACCAAATATAAATTTTAATGAACCCGACGAGTATTCTGCAAAACTTAATATCATAAAAAATCGTTTAGATAAAAAATTTAATTTATTTTTGTCAAATTCGTTTGGATTTGGCGGAACAAATTCAGCATTAATAATTAAAAATATTAAATAATTTATATGAGTAAAGAAGAAATTATAAAAAAAATAAACGAATTCTTAGTTGATGAATTTGAGGTAGAACCAAATGTTATACAACCCGATGCAAACCTAATGGAAACATTAGAGTTAGACAGCTTGGATTTAGTAGATTTAGTAGTAATTATCGAAAAAAACTTTGGATTTAAAGTTCAAGGCGAAGACTTTGTTGATATAAAAACATTCCAACATTTTTACGATTACGTTTGGTCAAAAGTCGAAAAATAATAAATGAGCAAATGGCAAGGTAAAACAAAAGGAGGAGTTCTCGGATATAAATTTTTTATATACACTCTAAAATACCTCGACCTATATTTTGCCTACTTTTTCTTAATATTTGTAGCATTCTATTATTGGATTTTTAATACAAAATCCTTTAAAGTTATGCTATATTTTTATAACAAAAGATTAAAATACCCTAAACTAAAATCAATATTTAAGATTTACTCAAACTATTTTATATTTGGACAAATACTTATAGATAAATTTGCAATACTATCGGGATATAAAAAAAAATTTACATTTAATTTTGATGGAGAAAACCATCTTCGCCAAATTGTTAAAAACAAACAAGGAGGATTAATAATAAATGCACACTTGGGTAATTTTGATATTGCCGGACAACTACTCGAACGCCTTAATTATAAAATAAATATAATAATGTATGATGCCGAACGCAAACAAATAAAAAAACTAACATCATCATTAAACGAACAAAAAAACGTAAACATAATTACAATAAAACCCGATGGCTCGCACATATTTGAGATAGCACAAGCATTTAAAAACAACGAAATTGTTGCTATGAATGGCGACCGCTATATCGACGGAAATAAAACAATTACATGCAAATTCTTAGGAAAAGAAGCAAAATTTCCAACAGGACCATTCCATCTTGCAATAAAATACAGAGTGCCTGTTTTTTATGCATTTGCATTTAAAGAAACAAAAAAACATTATCATTTTTATGCAACACAACCAAAAACATATAAAAATCCCGGAAATATAAAAAAACGAAATCAAATTATTAAAAGTATAATAAAAGATTATATTTTTGAATTAGAAAATAAAATAAAAAAATATCCAAATCAATGGTTTAATTATTACCAATTTTGGGAAACATAAAAAATTATGAGTAAAACATACGGAGACGACAAATTATCGGCAATAGATGCTATGTATCAAGCACAAAAAATAGCATTTGCCCCAATAATGTTTCAGGCTGCTAAAGCATTACGCGATTTTAGAATTTTAGAAATAGTCCATAAAAGTCTAAAAAAAGGAATAAAAATCGACGAAATATCAAAAAAAACAAAAATATCAAAATACGGAGTTCAAGTTCTTTTAGAGGCAGGATTAAGTATGAATCTTGTTTATGTCGAAAACGATTATTATAAAATTACAAAAACAGGATATTTTATGATATCTGATAAACTTACAAAAGTAAATATGGACTTTACAAACGATGTAAATTACAAAGGAATGTTCTATTTGCAAGACTCAATAAAACAAGGAAAACCGGTAGGTTTACATAAAATATTCGGTAAATGGAATACCGTTTACGAAGCACTTGCCGAGATGCCCGAACAATTTCGTAAATCGTGGTTTGGCTTCGACCATTATTACTCCGACTTTGCCTTTCCCGAACTTATGAAAATAATTTTTAAAAATAATCCTAAAAAAATTCTTGATATTGGAGGAAATACAGGAAAATTCTCTATAAAATGTGCCGAACACAACAGCAATGTAAAAATAACAATACTAGACTTGCCCGGACAATTAAACGATGCATACAAAAATATTAAACAAAAACAATTAGATGATAGAATAGACGGATACCCCATAAACCTCCTCGACGATACAAAACAATTCCCAAAAGGAGCCGATATAATATGGATGAGTCAATTTCTCGACTGCTTTTCCGAGAATCAAATTCTTAGCCTTTTAAATCGAAGCTACAACGCAATGGATAAAAACACCGAATTGTTTATTCTCGAAACATACTGGGATAAACAAAGATTTCCTGCATCAACATACAGCTTGCACGCAACATCACTATACTTTACAAACATAGCAAACGGAAACAGCCGAATGTATCATTCCGAGGATATGATAAAATTAGTAGAACAATCAAACCTATACGTATCAGAAATTATCGAGAACATAGGAGTATCGCATACACTGTTAAAATGTAAAAAAAAATAAAATGTTAATAAACGATAAAAACAAAATAATAGAACTTATTCCACAAAAGCCACCTTTTGTTATGATAGACAAACTAATAGAAACCACAGAAACAACAACAACATCGGGATTAAAAATAACAAACGAAAATATATTTGTAAAAAATAAAAAACTGCACGAAGCCGGAATAATCGAGAACATAGCACAAACAGCAGCAATACGTATGGGATACCAATGTATGATAAACAACACAAACGTGCCAATAGGTTTTATAGGTGCAGTAAAAAATTTTAATCTGTATAAACTACCTGAACTAAATCAAGAAATAAAAACAACAATAACAGTCGAATCAACAATTTTTAGTTTAACTTTGATATCAGGAAAAGTAATATGCAATAACGAAATAATTGCAAATTGCGAGATGAAAATTTTTATTCAAGAATAGTAATTTTGAAAAAAATATTATTTATAATATTAACGATTTTAACCATAAACCAAACTTATGGACAAAACGATAGTATAACCAACTGGAAAACAGAAATAAACAAACTATTCTTAAAAGCAGCTGCCCATGGCAGAACAAAAAATGTTATCGACTTATTAAACAGGGGAGCCGATATCGAAACAAAATCAAAATTTAATAATACCGCATACGGATACGCACACCGAAATAATTTCGAGAAAACAGCTTATGTATTAAAACTAAATGGAGCCGATACCACAATAAAATTTAATAATAACCGAAAAGACTTATTATTGATACCATTTGACGATACAACAGCCTACGACGGATACGATATAAATCAAGACCTTATATTTCAAGTTTACAACAACAATCTCGATTCAGTTATACTATTATTAAAACAAGGAGCAAATCCAAATGCAAACGATACAATGCAAGACGTAACAGCATTAATGTATGCAGTTGGAGCAAACAACCTAAAAGCAGTAAAAATTCTTGTTAACGCAGGAGCAAACATAAACTACAAACCATATTACAATACTCCACCTTTTATACAATCAGTTATCGACAGAGATACAAGCATAATATACTTTATGTTAAAAAACAAAGCCAATGTTAATCAAGTTGACGATTACGGAGCAACAGCACTACATTATGCAGCAGGATTAGGATATTATAAAATAGTTAAACTGTTATTAAAAAACGGAGCTAATGTAAATAAAAAATCAAAAGACGGAAATACACCATTAGACCTTGCAACAATAACTAACCAATACGATATAGTTAAATTATTATTAAAAAACAGAGCCAAAATTAATAATACCGATAATTTAAAAAATACACCATTAATAACAGCAGCCGAATACGACTATCCCGAACTAATAAAATTATTTTTATCAAAAAAAGCCGATTATAAACACAAAAACTCTTTTGATTTAGACGCTTTAACAGTATCGTTACGTAATGGAAACCTCGAAAATGCAAAAACAATATTCAATACCGACTCATCGTATTTTGTTAATAAAAGCAATGCTAAATTATTATACAAAAACGCATATATATCAGAAAACCGAAAACAAATAAAATGGTTAAAACAAAAAGGTTTTAAAAATAATATATTACCAATATTCTACAGTTTTTATTTTGGCGAGGGAATAATAACATCATTTAACGACATAATGATAAACACATCTTTCGGAGCAAAAGATTTTAAATACAATACACTAATAGGATTAAATTTTGCTACAAGATACTTGTGGAAAAAAAGAGTCTTATATCCAATAAAAGATAATCATTATTATCAATTCTGGGAAGGACGAAGCATATTATCATTAGATATTGATAAACGAATAAATATAACAAACAAAAATAATACACAATTTGGAGCTTTTATAGGAAATAAATTCGGATTTACATACGGAAAATACAGAGGAGTACACCAAAAAGTAAAAAAACAAATTATCGAAACACCTAAATTAGGACTATTCTACAATAGCAAATACATATCAACACAAATATCATACGAATATTACAAATATAATGTCGAGGGAATATCGCCACATAAAATAAATATAATGTTTATTATTTATTTTAACATAAAATCAAAAACATACTATAACAAAAAGACAATAATATGGTTCTAATAAAAATAAAAATATTATTAACAATTATTGCATTATCAATAATTACATCTTGCAACGATAATCAAGTTCCTCAAGTTGCAGACGAAGAATGCGATACATACGATTACTCCGACTGTAATACAATAGAACCCACGCAAGGATTACTTAAAATAGAACTTACAATAAACGACACAAACCCAAGTCCGATTTTAAAAATATACGACGGTTTTATCGAAGAAAACAATATTATCTTTAAAGATACAATGACATCGGCACATTTCGAACTTTATGTAAATATCAACAAACATTATTCGGCATCGGTAGATTATAAAAACAACGGAAAAATAATTACAGCAGTTGACGGAACCGACTTTCTTGCAAAATCATCGCAAGTGTGCGACTCTATATGTTGGTATTTAGTTGGAGACGAATTAAATGTAAAACTAAAACTTTAAAAATTATGACAACAACAATACCTATACAACTGTTAGAACTCGACGACCAAGGCATACATCTTATTATTGCTGCAACAATAAATAAAAAAACAATTAATCTTATAATAGATACAGGAGCATCTAAAACAGTATTTGATATTAACCTTTTACAAGATTATTGTAGCTTTATAGACGACAATAATATTATTGAGTCAAAAGGAATAAACTCAGAATTTTTAGAAACCAAAAAAGCAAAAATTAAAAATATTAAATTCGGAGATATAGAATTTAATAATTTCGAAACCGTATTATTAGATTTGTCAAATATTAATGATATTTACTCGGAATTTTCCGATTTAACAATTTATGGACTTATAGGTGGCGATTTTCTTATAAAATATAAAGCAATAATAAATTATTACGATAAAACATTAAGTTTTTCGGAATAAAAGTTGTAATTTTATAAATAAAAAAAATAAAAAAATATAAACAAATGAGAAACATATTTACATTAATATTTGCAGTTTTATTTTTTACATCTGCAAACTTTGCACAAAAAGTTTACAAAGTAAAATACGAGTCGCAAGCCGATTTAAAAGTTTATGTTGTCGATTACGAGTCGCAAGCCGATTTAAAAGTTTATGTTGTCGATTACGAGTCGCAAACTAACAAAAAAGGTTTGTGGTACTTTGTAAAATACGAGTCGCAAGCCGACAAAAAAATATATTTCGTCGATTACGAGTCGCAAGCCGATTTAAAAATATATTTTGTCGATTACGAGTCGCAAGCCGGTTGGCGAAATAAATCAAAACAATACTTATTATATTAATATTTATAAAAAAAATAAACACATGAAAACAGCAGAAATTATAACCGAAAAAGGAGTAATGAAAGTAGAATTTTACGATAACGATGCTCCAAATACTGTAGATAATTTTATAAAATTATCAAAAAAAGGATTTTATAACGGACTAACATTCCATAGAGTTATTCCCGATTTTGTAATACAAGGAGGTTGCCCAAAAGGCGATGGCACAGGAGGTCCGGGATATACAATAGATTGCGAAACCGACGGAGGTAATCAATATCACGATAGGGGAGTATTATCTATGGCACATGCAGGTAAAAATACCGGAGGTTCGCAATTTTTTATTTGTCATAACCGAGAAAACACAGCTCATCTCGACGGAGTTCATACTTGCTTTGGAAAAGTTTACGAGGGCTTAAACGTAATAGACGATATAAGAGCCGGCGATAAAATTATTGAGATTAAAATTAACGATTAATAGTTATACTAACTTTTTTAATTTGCCCTCCCATAGGAGGGTTTATTTTTGATACTTTTAGTTTACTGCTTATAATTTGTTCCGAAAACCGCAAATAAATTTTATCTAAAATACGGCTTGCAATATTCTCTAAAAGAAAAGATTTTTTATTCATTTCTTCTTTAATAATTTCATAAACTACCTGATAATTTAAAGCATCGTTTAAATCGTCAGATTTCTCGGCTTTTTTTGTATCAGTCTCTATTGACAAATTTAAAATAAATTTATTTCCGACAATTTGTTCTTCTTTGTAATGTCCGTGAAAAGAGTAAAACTCCATTCCCTCTATTTCTATTAATCCCATAAAAAATATTTATAAAAAAAAGCCTTCTGTTGTCAGAAGGCTTTTTGTATTATGAAACAATTAATTATTCGATAACTAATTTTTGAACTTTAGTTTCGTTATTAACTTTTAAGTTAACAAAATATACACCTGCGTTAAGGTCTTTAACATCAATGTTAATATTTTGAGAACCATTCATATTATTATTAGTTATTGTTTTTACAGTTTGTCCAACCATATTTGTAATAGTAATATTTACATTAGCATTTGATTTTAAATCAAAATTAACATAAACATTATCGTTTGCAGGATTTGGATAAACGTTAAACGAATTAGTTTTTAAAGCAGAATTTTCTTCTATACCCATTGGAAAATCGCTATCGTCAAAACCTGCACCTTTAATATACATATATTGAGGTGGTCCTAAAGGATCAGGAGTTCCCGATAATGTAATATCTGCATAAACCAAAGGTAATTCATAATCATGATCTGCACCATTTGAAATACAAACGGGCGACATTGTTTGCCAATAACTAACACCTTCGGCAGCTGAACCGTAAGTTAAATTTTTAATATCGGTATAATTATCGTTAGCTACGCTATAACCTATTGCCATAATATCGGGCATTGTGTTAGCAACATCATTTACAGTATCGGTATATAACCAAGTGTAAAATAATTTAGAACCATCGGCAGTTCTACTTGCTTGTACACGTTCGTAAACTTTAGGATCATCAGTAGCAGGGAATACTTGTCCGTCGGTATTATATAAATTACTTATAAAGTTAGCTTTCCAAGTACCGTCAGTTGTATAAACATCAAATAAAAATTTAGCTGATTGATGTGAGAATATATAAAATAAAGAATCTTTATATCCTGAGAAACCTGATATTATTTTAACAAATAAGTGTAATGCTCCATTAGCATCAACAACTGCATCGGCATCAGAAAAATAAGGACGTTTATTTACTGAGTTATGAGGAGTAAATAATTTGTTAGCTATTGTAGTATCTTGAGAAAAATCATATTCGGGTAATTTATTCCAAGTAGCACCTCCATCGGTAGTTTTCCAAACAATTGGACGAGGAACAGTATCAAGTGTACCGTTAGCTTCGGCACCTATAACATAAGCATAACCTGTTTGACCATCTGGAGAAAATGCTAAATTCCAAGAACTTGCAAAATTTCCGTTGGTATTATCTAAATATAAATTAGGAACAAAAGTTGTATCTAAAGTCCAATTAAAGTTATTATTTGTAGAATCAAATGTTCCTTTAAATAAATTAAATTTATTATAGGATACAGAATCAGGTGTTGGTTGTGATTGATTGTAATAAGTTGACAAAAACCACATATTATCACCTGCTTGACATAAACCGTAAGGATGAAAATCGTTTGTATCAGTATTAGTTGCAAAATATTGATCGTCGATATTTGTGCTGTCTAATTTTGACGAAGCAGTATATATCATACCCCAGCCGTAACCTGTTGCCACAAAAGTTCCCAAAGCAGGACCTGCTGCAACTGCATAAGCATTATTTATATCGGTATTTCCTGATGGATTATAAAACGATATGCTTGGATAACGAGCATAGTTTCCTACAGGTGTTGTTCCTGCAACAATTTTTGGAGTTAGATTATAATCTATATTCCAAGTAGTACCTCCATCTGTTGAAAAATCAAATGATAATACTCCGGAACCTCCTGGATCGCCGTTATTTTGACGGTGAACAAATGCAACCGAATTAATATCAGGATTATAAGAAACCTGATTTTGCTCGTCTAATAATACCGAGTAAATGTTGTAAGAAGTACCAATAGGTATGGTTGTTAAAGCATTTGCAGATTTTGTTTGAACTGCATTATGCATAAACATTGGATTTTTAGCGATGTAATTAACATCGAACTTAGCTCTTTTAGATTTGTTTAAGTCTTGCTTAGCAATACTGTAATGTTGTGCAAAACTACCAAAACTAAACAAAGCTGCTGCAATAATTAGTAAAGTTTTTCTCATGTT
>JALSQC010000243.1 GCA_026985625.1 Bacteroidales bacterium
ACTATCGGTTACAGATGGAAGTTTAGATAGAGTAGGAAGTTTTATTAGCACAGAAACATACGCAGATAATTATGCTGTTTATGGCGAATGTGCTTCTTCGGATTACTACGGATATGGAGGGTATTTTAAAGGAGGTTACCGCGGGGTATATGCTACAGTAACACCTACAGGTCCTAACGTTTATTATGGTGTATATGGAACTGTTTATGGGGGTTCGGGAAGTAATTATGGTGTATATGGATATGCAGGTAGCTCTGGACAAACTATAGGAGTTTATGGAAACGGAACAACATCATCTACAACAGATTGGACATACGGACTATATGGAGAAGCATCATCTTCAAGTACAACTGTTACTATTGGGGTTAGCGGAATGACTGATAATGCCAATGGTTTTGGAGTATATGGCACAAATTTAAATGCAACAGGAACAGGAATTATGGCTATAGGTAATAATATATCAACATTCTCGTATCCAACAAATGGAACGGGAGTAGTAGGTAATGGAACTAATTTTGGAGTTGCCGGTTATGGAACTAATACCGGAGATAATGTTTGGGGTGGTTATTTTTCTGCAGTAAATAATTCAAGTCAATATGCTTATATTGGAGGACAATATTCGGGAACATCGTATAAAATTAATGGTCCTGGTAATGTGTCAACGATAATAAAAAGAACAGATGGAACAAGAGCTAATATGTTTTGTCCCGAAGCTCCGAAATTTTATTCCAAGACTATGGAACTGCAAAATTAATAAATGGTCGTGCTCATATTACTATTGATCCTATATTAGCAAAAAATATTGTAGTTAACAGTAAACATCCTTTAAGAGTATTTATACAATTAGAAGGAGATTGTAAAGGCGTTTATGTTACAAATAAAACCCAGAATGGTTTTGATGTTATAGAATTGCAAGGAGGCACATCAAATGTTGCTTTTTCGTGGACTTTAACAGCAAATAGGGCTGACACTTATGATAGTAACGGAAACGTTATTTCTAAAAATGCTGATGTTAGATTTCCTGATGGTCCGGGTCCCGTAAAGACAGAATCAAGAAAAAATAAAAAAATTAAATCTATAGATAACAAGAAAAAATAAAATGTAGAAAAAAAAGACACTCATATTTATATTTGAGTGTCTTTTTTATGTTTTAATTATTTTGTTATGACTCGTTCTTAATTTAGTTTATATTTTTTTTATTTTAATCATATTAGGACAAGACTTTTTCTTATAATAAGTGTAATTATTTACAATGTGTGAAGGGTTTTAAATATGATTTTTTGGACTTTTTATGTGAGTTTTTAATTTTAATGGCTTAACTAATTTGTTCCAAGATATTGATTGGTACATTTTATCCAAATCACTTTCTTAAAAACGATTGTAAAAATCATCAAAGTAATTTTCTGAAAAATAAAATTACCAATGTAAGGTGTAATTTTTTTTAACACATAAATAAATTATTGTTAATTTGTCAAATATTAATCTTAAAATTTAAAAAAATGAAAAAACTAAAAAAAACACAAACAAAAAAATTTAAAAAATGGGAAAATAAAAAATACTCTATATTTAAAAGCATAGGAAAGCAAATAAATATAGGATTTTTATTTATATCGTATTTAACACTATTAAATACTAATATTGTTAAAGCACAGAACGATACAATAAAAATAAAAGAGATAAAAATAGAAACAATGCAAATACCATTATCATACTCCGAAACATCAAGAATAATAAATATAATTACAAAAAAACAAATCGAACAAGCACCAATAAATAATATCCAAGATTTATTGGAATATGCAGCAAATATAGATGTAAGACAACGAGGTAACAATGGAGTTCAAGCCGATATATCAATAAGAGGAGGTTCTTTTGACCAAGTTCTGATATTACTTAACGGAATAAAAATAAACGACCCTCAAACCGGACATCACAACCTAAATATACCGGTGAGTTTAAACGATGTAGAACGAGTAGAGATTCTCGAAGGTCCCGGAGCAAAAGAATACGGACCTAATGCTTTTAGCGGAGCAATTAATATTATAACCAAAAAAACAAAAAAAAATCAAATTAAAACAGAAATTGTAGCCGGCGATAATAATTATTATAGCGGATATCTTAGCGTATCAAATAATTATAAAAAATTAAACCAACAATTATCATTACAAAAAAACTATTGCAAGGGCTATATAAATAATACCGATTTTAATATCCTAAATGTATTTTACAATCTAAATTATACACAAAAAAAATATAAATTAAATTTTCAAACCGGATATAACAATAAAGCTTTTGGAGCTAATAGTTTCTATACACCGGCATATCCCGACCAGTTTGAACACACAAGAACCTTATTTTCGGGATTAAAATTAAAAACAGGTAAAAAAATAAAATACACACAAGTAATTTATTTAAGAAAAAATCTCGATAAGTTTGAACTTTTTAGATACGCTGCAC
>JALSQC010000244.1 GCA_026985625.1 Bacteroidales bacterium
TTTATTATTTTGATTTGTTATTTTTACTAAACTT
Organism: Bacteroidales bacterium; assembly: GCA_026985625.1. Taxonomy (GTDB): domain Bacteria; phylum Bacteroidota; class Bacteroidia; order Bacteroidales; family JAFGXI01; genus JALSQC01. The sequence continues at coordinate 35 of JALSQC010000244.1, forward strand.
TTGCCTCCTTCGGTAATCCATGTTCCTATTATATCGTTGGCATTTTGAGCATAAAAATTAAATGATATAAAAAGTAGTGCGGTTAAAATAAAATATTTTTTCATAGGTATTAATTTTTAAGGATATCATAAATATTTAAAAGAAAATAAAAATAAAACAAAATTATAATTTAAAAAAGTTTATTTAATAAAATCTGTATTTTGTTTTTTTATTGCCGACACAAATCTATCTTTATTGTTAAAGTCTTTTATTATTTTAATGTCGTTATATCCGTATTTATTTAAAATTTTGTGTGTCTCGTTACCAAATAATTCGTTAATCTCAAAAAATAATTTACCGTTTTGTTTTAATATTTTTTTTGCAAGATTTGCTATTTTTTTATAAAAAATTAATGGATTGTTATCGTCGACAAATAATGCTTGTTGCGGTTCGTAGTTTAAAACATTTTTTTGCATTATTTTTTTTTGCGTATTAGTAACATACGGAGGATTGCTGACAATAATATCAAATTTGTGTTTAAATAATTTATTGCTTGCTTTTAAAATATCGGTTTTAACAAATTGTATTTCCGACAAATTATTTTTAGCGTTTATTTTTGCAATATTAATAGCTTTATCCGACACATCTATTGCTTTGCAGGTTTTGCAGTCTAAATTTTTGTATAATGATATTATTATACAACCGCTACCTGTTCCTATATCTAAAATGTTTAGATTTTTTTTTCTTTTATTTTCGGTTATAATTAAATCTACGAGTTCTTCGGTTTCGGGACGAGGAATAAGAACATTTTTATCTAACTTAAATTTTAGATTATAAAACTCGGTTTCGCCTAAAATATATTGATATGGCTCGTATTTTTGTAAACGGTAAATTATTTTTTTTAGTTCGGTAATATTTATTTTTTTGTCGGGATTAGCAATTATATATGCAAAATCGGAATTTAAAATATACTCAAAAACAAATTTAAATAAACTTTTAAGTTCATTTTCGGTATAAAAATTCTTTAACGAATTAAAAAAATATAACTTTGCCTCGTCTATTCTCATAATTTTTAAAATTAATTAATTTTATGTAATGAACAATAATTCTATACACGAAAAATATATGAAGCGGTGTTTTGAACTTGCTAAACAAGGTTTAGGAACTGCAAGCCCTAATCCTATTGTTGGCTGTGTTATTGTTTATAATGATACGATTATAGGCGAAGGTTATCATCAAAAATGTGGAGAGGCACACGCCGAGGTTAATGCAATAAATTCGGTTAAAGATAAATCGCTTTTACCAAAATCAACATTATATGTAAGTCTTGAACCTTGTGCACACAAAGGCAGAACTCCTGCTTGTTCGCTTTTAATTATCGAAAAAAAAATACCAAACGTTGTTGTTTCGTGTATAGACACTTTTTCGAAAGTATCGGGCAAGGGTATAGAAATGCTAAAAAATGCAGGAGTTAATGTTACGCTTGGCATTCTCAAAGACGAGGGAAAATATATTAATCGTAGATTTTTTACTTTTCACAAGCATAAACGTCCGTATATTATTCTTAAATGGGCAGAAACAATTGACGGGTTTATAGATATAGACAGAAAAAATCCTTTGCATAAACCCGAATGGATAACAAACGAGATATCGCGAACTTTGGTGCATAAATGGCGAACCGAGGAGTCTGCAATTATGGTAGGAACCGATACTGCAAAACTCGATAATCCTAAATTAAATGTTCGTAATTGGAGAGGCAATAATCCTTTGCGTATTACAATTGATAAAGATTTGCGATTACCTGATAATTTATTTTTGTTTGACAAATCGCAAAAAACTATTGTTTTTACTGCAAAAAACAAAAAATCAGATAAAAACCTTGATTTTATAAAAATAGATTTTAACAAAAATGTAATACAACAAATACTTAATTATCTTTATAAAATAGATATACAATCGATAATTGTTGAGGGTGGCGAAAAATTATTGAATAGTTTTATAAGCCAAAATATTTGGGACGAGGCTCGTATTTTTGTGGGCGATAAACACTTTTTTTCCGGAGTAAAAGCTCCAAAAATTAATGGTAAAATTATATCAAAAGATTTTCTTGAAGAAAGCGTTTTATACGTTTTTAAAAATACTATTTCTTAATATTTATTGTTTAACAAAATCAACTGAATATAAAATTGCTTCAAGCTCGCGTATGTAGCTGTGTTTGTCGTATTTTGGAGCATAAACATATCCGTCGAGAGTAACAATACGGTTGTTTATTGTGTCTAAAACCGACAAGTTAATAAACGGACCTCCCATAAAATCGCCTTTTACATTCCAAAGTCCTCTTATCTCGGAGTAGTATTTTTTATTTTTATAAAATTTATTAAACTCTAAATAGTGGACTCTATCGGTTGTCATATATGAATTTATAG
>JALSQC010000245.1 GCA_026985625.1 Bacteroidales bacterium
TCTAAAACTTGTTGATTACCCGGACCTCCATAAAGATACATATAAACAGGGTATTTTTTATTTGGGTCAAAATCAGGAGGTTTTATCATCCAACCGTTTAGTTTTACGTTATTGGGAGTTGTAAATGTAAAAAATTCTTTTTTGCTAAAATTATATTCTTTAATTTTGTTAACTAAATCGGAATTATCTTCTAAAACTCTTTTTTCTTTACCTTTAGCATCGTTTAGAGTTATATACTCGGGTGTATTTGCATTTGTGTAATAATTAATATAATATTTAAAGTTTTTACTAAAACTTACCTCGTTTGTTCCTTTACGTTTTGATATTAGTTTTTTGTTTGTGCCATCTAATTTAATAGAGTATAAAGCTCGTTGCAAAGGCGATTGCTCGTTTGATATGTAGTAAACCAAGTTTGTTTTTTTGTTGTAACCCAAAAATTCCGATACCTCCCAATTGCCTTTTGTTATTTGATTTATAAGTTTTCCGTTAAAATCATATAAATAAAGATGAGTAAATCCATTACGTTCCGATTGTAAAATAAAGTTGTTATTATTTATAAAAAATACTTTTGTGTTTTCTACATCTACATACGATTTGTCTTTTTCGTTGTAAACAATTGTTTGTTTATTGGTATTTATATCGTTAAAAATAAGTTCGTAATTGTTTTGTAAACGATTTAGTCTGACAAATGCAAGTATATTATTTTTTTTGGTAAAATATATTCGCGGTATGTATTGGTCGGTTTCTTCTCCGGTATTTATTTGTTTTGTTTTTTTTGTATCGATATTATAAACGTGTAATGTAACAATAGAATTTTCTTCGCCTGCTTTTGGATATTTAAATTTGTATTGTGTAGGATATAAATCTTTATACATAGTTAGTTCGTATTGTTTTACACGAGTTTCGTCGAATCGCAGAAATGCTATATTTTTGCTGTCGGCAGACCATTCGTATGCTTGCGAGAAACTAAATTCTTCTTCGTAAACCCAGTCTGGTTTTCCGTTAATAATAGAGTTTATTTTGCCGTCTGTTGTAATTTTTGTTTCTTTTCCACTTTCTAAATCTTTATAAAAAAGATTATTGTCTCTAACAAATGCTATTTTTTTTCCATCGGGCGAGAAACTTGCTTGTTCTTGTTTTCCGTTATCGGATAGCTTGTTAAATGTTTTTTTATCTATGTCATATATATAATATTCGGCTTTAAAAGAGTGTCGGTATATTTGCTCTACATTTGTTGATATTAATATTTTTTTTTCGTCTGCCGAGAACCAATAATCGTCAATACGTTTTAATTTTGAGTCTTTAGACACATTACTTAAAACAAAAATATCATCGGCTTTTTTACCTGTTTTATACGAGTATTTAACAATATTGCGTTTAATTTCGAGTGTTGTATAATACTCTCCGTTATTCATAGAACGAATGCCATAAACCGAACGCGGATAAAATGTATATGTTGCCCAGATATCTGACATTGTAATTTGTTTTGTATCTTTTTTTTGCGAGAAAGAAAAATTTACAAATAATATAAATAGTATTATAAATAAAGATGTTATTTTTTTCATTTGTTTGTAATTTTGTGTTTAATTATATTTTTATTGTTAAATTATCGAATGCAAAATACATATTTTTTGGTAATTTTTTACTTTCTATCGAATGTAATCCCATTAAATGACTAATATGTGTAAAGTATGTTTCTTTGGCGTTAATCTTTTTTGCTATTTCAATGGCTTCGTCTAAACAAAAATGTGATATATGTTTTTCTTTTCGTAAAGCGTTTAATATAAAAATTTTTGTTCCTTTAATTTTTTCGATATTTTTTTTATCGATATAGTTTGCGTCTGTAATGTATGTTATATCTCCAATTCGATATCCTAATATTGGTAATTTAAGGTGCATAACTCTAATAGGAGTTATTTTAACATTATTAATAAAAAAATCGTTTTCGTAAATTTTGTTTAAATTAAATTTAGGAATACCGGGATATTTAAAATCGGCAAAAGCATAAGCAAAATCGTGTTTTATTGTATCTAATACTCTTTGTTCGGCATAAATTTCGGTAGGTTTTTTAGATATAAAATTAAATGCTCTAACATCGTCTAAACCTGCAATGTGGTCTTTGTGTTCGTGTGTTATTAAAATACCATCGAGTTTTTTAACTTTTTTTCGCAGCATTTGATATCTAAAATCGGGACCACTGTCTATTAATATATTTGTGTTTTTTGTTTTTATAAAAACAGACGAGCGTAAACGTTTATCGTAGCTATCGGTTGACTGACAAACTTTACAATTGCAAGCTATTACGGGTACTCCCTGCGATGTTCCTGTTCCTAAAAAAGTTAATTCCAATGTATTAAATTTAAAAAAACAAATTTAATATTTTTACTTTATACTTTTGGTT
>JALSQC010000246.1 GCA_026985625.1 Bacteroidales bacterium
ATGCCGGCGTGTTGCATTCCAAAAGTTTTTATACCGTTTTGCTTTGCGGCGTCGATAATGCCTTTGGTTAAGGCTCCGTTTTCGTCGGTTGCAAGAAATGTTTTAAATTTGTGCTTTTTAAAAAACCGTTTTACCGACTCGTATCGTATTAAATAAAATGCAGTTGTTTTATTTAGCGATATTAAATATTTTATAATTGCTTTGTGTTCGGGCAATGTATTTTTGTTGTTTGTAATAGTGGTTAAAATATTATTAACTTGATTAAGTTTTGTTTTTATGTTTTTATATTTTTTTAAACTAAAATTATTTATAAAAGCTTTTTCGTAGTAATATGTTTTTACATTTTTTCTGGGCTCAAAAAAATAATATTTGGTAAATTTTAAATCTTTATGCGATTTTGGTATATCAATTACATTAAATATTAAATTGTGTTTGTTTAGTTTGTTGTATAAATAACCAAAAACTACATTATTATATTTCTTAGTTAAATTATTATCGAGTAATTTAATAGGCTTTGTATTCTCTATTACTAAATGCTTTACTTTTTTTAGATTATAATTTCTAAACAAACTAAAAAAATATCTAATAAAAATAAAAATACCATATTTTAATATTGTAATATATTTATCCCATTTATTTTGTTTTACTATTGTTGACTTAATATTTATTTTAAATGTATCGGCAAAAAAATCAGTTAATTGTTTTTTGTCGGAATAAATTATAAACTCTTTATCGGTAAAATTAGATTTTAAAAACTCTGCAAGAACAAAACTTTCTTTTAAATTATGAAATAAACGAAACTTATGATAATAAAATATTTTTATACCATTGTAGCTGTATATATTATTAAATGTTTGATTTAAAAAATTTTTGTGAGGAAAATCTATAATAAGTTGTAAAAAATAATTAATCTTTTGTTCGTAAAAAGTTTTATTTATTTCGATTTTTGTTGCAATATCTAAGAAATCGCCCGATTGATAACATTTGTAGCCTTGTCCTACAAAATTATTTATTTGTATAGTTTCGTTAAAGGTTAAATCTCTATCAATAAAAATAATCATTAAAAATTAAATTTTTGTTTTTACAATTTTTACAATTTTTTTTGCCGTATCTCCATTTCCATAAATATTTACATTTTTTAACTTGGGAAGGGTTTCAACTTTAGATATTGCGTTTAAAATATTTTCTTTTTTTATTTTACAATTAATAATATTATCGGTAATAATTCTACCTTTTTGACGGTTGCCAAGATTAATAACATATTTTGGAAAAAAAGCAGCTTCGACAAATCCGCTTGATGTATTTCCCAGCATAAACGAACAATGTTTCATAGCCGAAAGATATCCTTTTATGCCAAACGATTCTACACCAATTATATTATTTTTTTTGCTAATGAATTTATTTAATTCGTTGCGTATATACAAACCCATTGTATCGGCGTTTGGCATTGTAATAACAACCTGATAATTATCAACAACATCTAATGCCGATATTAGTTCGGCAATATATTTTTTGTTATTATTAAAAGATACTGTCTCGGGGTGAAATGTTAATAATATTGTAGGTATAGTTAAATCGATATTAAATATATCTTTAAATTCTTTTTTTGAATAAAATTTTGTTTTTGTAAGATTATCTATACTTAAAGCTCCAACATTAAAAACATTGTTATTTGTTTTTACAATTTCGATTACACGGTTTTTATATTGTTCGGTGCTTGTAAAATGTATTTTCGAAAATAAACTAATACTGTGACGGTATGCATTATCTATTGCCCCAAGTGTTGTTTCGCCACCGTGTATATGTGCAATTTTTGTTAAAAATGGCGACGATGCAGCAACAGCGGCAAACATCTCGTATCTATCGCCTAAGGCAAAAACCAAGTCGTAATTATTTTGTTTCCAAAAAGACGAAAATTTTATAATTGTATCGCCTATAGATTCTGCAATATCTTCTGGTTTATCGCCTTTAGGCAAGGTTTCGATTTTATGATTTACAAAAAATCCCGATTTTTCGATTTGTTTATATGTTTCGCCAAATTTTTTTGATAAATGTGTCCCAAAAGCAATAATTTCTACATTAAAAAATTTATCGGCATAAAGCTCGTTGATTAATGGTGTATAAATGCCAAAATCAGCACGAGAGCTTGTAAGTATTCCTATTTTCATATACCAAATTTAAGATATTTTTTGTAAAGTTATAAGTTTAATGTTATTAAATAAAAATTTACATCTTAAAAGTTCAAAAATTGTAATATAATTTATATTTTAGGAAAATTTTAATTAAAAAATTTATAATTATGAAACAACCAAAATATAAAGATACTCCAATAAATTTCGATATTGTAAATCAAAAAATTAAAGATAGCGGATTAAAAAGCTTAGGCAAAGC
>JALSQC010000247.1 GCA_026985625.1 Bacteroidales bacterium
CAAAATTGGAGTTCGGCATGGTCGGGTTCGTCGGGAGGTTGGATACATGTTTCTAATACTGTTCCTGATTTAGCAAATATGCCAAACGTAAAATTCAGATTTACATTTAATGCTTTGCAAGCTAATAACGAGGGTGTTGCAATAGATGACATTTATATATCAAATTGTAGTTTGGGTGATCCTATTGCTGACTTTACATACACTCTTAACGGATTACATGCCGAGTTTACAAATACATCGACAGGTGCTACATCTTATTTATGGAATTTTGGCGATTTTCAGACTTCTACCGACACTAATCCATCACACGATTATATTAATATGGATTATACTTATACGGTTACTTTAATTGCAATGAACGATTGCGGTTCCGATACAATATCGTATGATATTTCTGTTGTTAATGCGAATAATAATATAGCAGATAATAATATTAATATTTATCCTAATCCATCAAATAAATTTATAAATATTTCGGGAATTGCAAACAATAATTGTAAATTTAATATTTATGACATTTTTAGCCGAAAGGTATTTTCTTCTAAAATAAACAATAATAAAATTGATATCTCCAGACTACAAGAAGGTATTTATTTTATAAAAATTTATACCGATAAAGGAATAATTATTAAAAAGTTTATAAAAAAATAAATTAAAGGGGTTATTTGTTATGCGAGTCTAATATAACTACAAAATAACCTTTCTTTTTTACAAAATTATTTTCGGCTGTTGTAAAGGTCATAATATAAGCGTATGTTCCTTCTTGTATTTGTTTGCCTTTTGATGTTACGGGATTCCAACCTTTTTGATAATCGGTTGTTTGCCATATTAATTGTCCCCAACGATCGAATATCCGCAAAGTATAATCTTTTGGCGACACAAAAGATATCACCGGCTTAAATGTTTGATTTTCGGGTATTCGGCTGTAAGGTGTTATTGCTGTAGGCACAAATACTCGAGGACCTTCGGTTGCACAAGCAACATTTGAACGGCTAAAACGCAATGTATCAAGAAATGGTTCGTAAGGATTGTTATGTTCTTCTATTGCCTCAACATAATAACAAAAGTTTCCCTCGATACGTTGTAATAAAAAATTATTTACCTCGTCGGTATAAGATGTTGCTAATCCTACACTTGCTATTAACTCGGGTTCTTGTTCGTCTATAAATCGGTAAATATTATATTTTTTTACTGTTCCGTTCCAATATTTATATGGTGTCCACGATAATGTATGTTTAAGTGCGGTATCGGTTTTAGCTGTTAAAATTATATTATTTGCAATATTTGATTCGCCAACTAACGAGTCGCATTTGTTATATATTTTAAGTTTATAAAAATATTGTTTTTCGTATATGTCTATATCTTCTTGATAAATTATTTTGTTTGTTGTTAAGTTATCAAATGTCGATATCTCTTTAAAATGTAAAGTGTCGTTTATAGATTTAAATAATTTGTAGTATGCATTTTTTAAACTTGTTGTATCTATTGTAAATTTAACCTCGGCATAATTGTAATTTATAATTGTAAGGTAATCGGCGTTTGCAAATTTTGGTGTTCCTTGCATCTCGGTATAATAGCATGTTGCATTAGATGTTGATGTAAATCCATTATTCGATACAGATTTTATGTAGTAACAATATGATGTTGTATCGAGCACTTGATAATCGTTATAAAACAAATTGGTTGTTTGTGTTACCAATGTTATAATTCCTCCGTTTTTTTTCTTAAAAACTTTATATGTATCAAAATTATCCCAACCTGTATATTCTGACCAAGTAATATTTAAATAATAATAACAGTCTTTTGATTTTTGATACGGAAATACATAAATTGTTGATTGTTTTTCGCACATTGGTGATATGTTATACGAGCTGTCGAAAGCTGCAATTCTATAAGATTCTGAATGAAAGTTAGGATTTGAGCTGTTGTCGGTATAAAATTTGGTTGTTGCATTTACTGTATCTATTGCGTGCCAAAAATTATCTAAACGATAAATTACATATCCTTTTACATCGTTTGCTGCAGAAAATTCCCAGCCCATTATTGCTTTATTTATCGACAAATCTACGCTTACGCTGTCGAGAACAGGAATATCGGGAGGTGTTAAATCCGAAGATTTTGCATATATCGATGTTAATATAAATATTAATATGTAAAAAAAAATTTTCATTTATAATTTAACAATTACCTGCAACAACCTCTATAAATGTATCCTTGTCGAGATATTTATTTGCAAGTTTATTAATTTCGCTGTTTTTTATTGTTTTTATTTTGTTTATTAACTCGTTATAATAATCGAAGTCTAAATTATTAATTATTAGAGATATAAAGTTGTCTGATGTAGAAAAAACTCCATCGAAACTACGTAATATCTGTCCTAACATATAATTTTTTACTAAATTTAGTTCTTGTTTATTAACTAACTCTGTTTTTAGTATTTTTATTTCGTTATACACCTCGTTTATTGCTTTTTTACATACATTTTTTCCTACTTCCGACGATATTGCAAAATATCCGGTATCGCCAAGTGATATTAGCGACGAGCTTATTCCGTAGGTATAGCCTTTGTCCTCGCGTATATTTGTCATTAAACGCGAACCGAAATATCCTCCAAATATTGTATTTAATACTAACATTCCTTTGTAATCGTCGTGTAAACGGTTGAACATTATTTTTCCTATTCGTATTGAGGCTTGCACTGTATCTTCTTTTTTTATTAAATTAAATTTATTTGTTGTAGATTGTGGTTTATGTATTATAAATTTATTTGTTACGCTTACTCTCCATTTGTCTGAAAATTTTTCTGTTATTAACGATTTTACTTTTTTGGTTATGTTTCCTGCAATTACAATTTTTAAATTGTTTGTAGTATAATGACGATAATAAAAGTCGAAAAGTTGTTTTTGTGTAATTTTATCGAAATCGCTTAATGTAGTATTAAAAGCATAATTATGATTTTTACCGAATAATGCTTTTGAAAAATTGCGTGCTGCAAGAACATTAACTTTTTCGCTATCGAGCAGGAATGCTTGTTTTTGTTTGTGTAATAATATTTCTAATTCTTTTTTATTAAAGGTAGGGTGTTTTATTATTTCCTCTACAACAGGTAGCAGATGTTGTAAATTTTTGTTTAAACAATATAACGAAACCGTAGCAATATCTTTTGATGTTGATAAAATAAGGTATGCTCCGTAAAAATCTATTGTTTTATCGATTTTAATTGATGAGTATGATTTTGTTCCCTCTTTAAGCATTTTATTTGTAATTGTTGCTACAAGTGGGCTTTGTTGATATTTTGTTCCTGCATCGAAAACAAAATCTATTTTTAAAAATTCCTGTTCGGGATTATCAAAGATATATACGGGTATGTTATTTTCTAATATTTCTTTTTTTGGGTTATTAAATTTTATATTGTCAATTGAGAATGCTTTTGGCTGTATTTTTCGGTTTAATTTTTCCATATTTTTAATCGTTATTTTTTTTTAGGTAATATAGTGTTGATGTATTCTCGGTTTTAAAAATATTATTTGCAATGCGTTTTATATCTTTTGTTGTAACGTTTAGATATTTATCTATTTCTGTATTTAACAGGTTTGCATCGCCAAGGTTTTCGTAAAATGCAAGGTTCATTGCTTTATTTAATATTCCTATTTCGGATAATTTAAGTGCAGCTTCTACTTTATTTTTTACTTTTTGCAGTTCGTTATTGTCAATAATATTATTTTTTAGATTTTCTATCTCGTTTATAATTTCGTTTTCGGCATCTTTTACTTTAATATTATTATTTATTTTTCCGTCTATAATAAATAGTCCGTTGTCGATACTACCCATTATATAAGCGTTAATATCGGTAAATATTTTTTTGTCTTTAACTAAATTTTGATATAATCGCGATGAGTTTCCGTTTGATAATATATCTGATATAAGGTCGGTGGCTTGATAGTCTTTGTGTAAACGGTTGCACATATGATATGCTTTTGTTATTGAGTTAAAAGGGACATTTCTGTATACTGTTTTTTTTCGTTCTTTTGTTTGTTTTGGTTCTATTGGTATTTTTGTTTTATCGATTTTTCGGTTTTCGATATTTCCAAACCATTTTTCGGCAAGTTTTTTTATTTGATTTGTTTTAACATCGCCGGCAACTACCAATATTGCATTGTTTGGGGCATAGTGCTTATAAAAAAAATCTTTAACGTCTTGTATTGTTGCATTTTCGATATGCGATATTTCTTTGCCTATTGTTGCCCAAGAATATGGGTGTTTTTTATAGGCTAATGGTCTTAATAGCAACATTATATCGCCGTAAGGTTGGTTTAAGTATCGTTGTTTAAACTCTTCGACAACAACTTTGCGTTGCACTTCTAAACTTTTGTCAGAGAAATCGAGACTTAACATTCTGTCGGACTCTAACCAAAAACCTGTTTCTATATTTTGTTTTGGTAATGTAAGGTAATAATTTGTGATATCATTGTTTGTAAATGCGTTATTTTCGCCACCTATTTTTTGTAAAGGTGTATCGTATGATGGTATATTTATTGAGCCTCCAAACATAAGGTGTTCAAAAAGATGTGCAAATCCTGTTTTTTGCGGATTTTCGTTTCGTGCACCAACTTTGTATAAAATATTTATAGCTACTATTGGCGATGTTTTGTCTTTATGGACAATAACTTTTAGTCCGTTATCGAGTTTAAATTTATCGAAATTTATCATAATTATATATCGAATTTAGTATGTGATATTTGTTGTCGAGCCACATTATATTCCAGAATAATATCGTCTATAATATTTTTTACTGGTTTTATATTATTTATTATTGATGATATTTGTCCTATTTCCAGCTCTCCGTTGTGCAAATCGCCGTCGAACATTCCTGCTTTTGCTCTGCCCCGTCCTAACATTTCTGATAATTGTTCGACTGTTTGTCCTTTTATTTCGGCAGTAATTATTTGTTTGCAGAACTCGTTTTTTATTAATCTTACGGGTATAAGTTTTTTTAATGCTAAATAGGTATCGCCCTCGTTTGCTGCGACAACTGCTTGTTTAAAATTTTCGTGTGCCGATGATTCGTTACTTGCAACAAAACGGCTTCCTATTTGCACTCCGTCGGCACCAAGAATCATTGCTGCTAACATTGATTTTCCGCTTGCTATTCCGCCTGCTGCAATTAAAGGTTTAACTATGTGTTGTCTAACAGTTGGTATTAAGGTAAAAGTTGTTGTTTCTTCGCGTCCATTATGTCCTCCTGCTTCAAAACCTTCTATAACAATAGCATCGACATCGGCATCTTGTGCTTTTATTGCAAATTTTGAGTTTGCAACAACGTGTGCTACTTTTATTCCGTGTTTTTTTAGTTCAGGTGTCCATGTTTTTGGGTTTCCTGCCGATGTAAAAACGACTTTAACTCCCTGGTCTATAACGATTTTAATTATTTCGTCGCTATGTTTGTATATAAGCGGTATATTTACTCCAAAAACTTTATTTGTATTTTGTTTTGTTTTTTGTATGTGTTCTTTAAGTAGTTCGGGTGTCATTGAACCGGCTCCTATTAAACCGAGTCCTCCTGCATTACTAACTGCAGATGCAAGTTCCCAACCGCTACACCATATCATACCGCCTTGTATTATAGGGTATTTTATGTTAAATAATCTTGATATTCTGCTTGCCATATTTTTTTATTTTTTTATAATTTTAAATCGGTTTGTGCTTTTTTATAATCTTCGGGAATACCTATATCGATAAAATAAGTATCTGATATAAAGCCTATCATTTTTATGTTGTTTAAATATTTTTCCATTATATCTTTTTCGAATGAGAATTTTGTTTTGTTTGTTTTATCAAAAATTTTTTTGTTTATAATGTAAACTCCTCCGTTTATTAATCCTTGTTTTTGGTATTTTTTTTCGTTAAATTTTATTATGTTGTAATCATTATCAATTTCTACTGCTCCGTATCTATCGAAATTGGTTAATGGTTTAAGCGATAATAATATATCGGCGTTGTTTTTAAAATAGAAATCGGATATTTTTTTTAGGTTTACATCAAAAAAAGTATCTCCGTTTATTAAGAAAAAGTTGTCTTGATTAATTTTGTTAATAGCAAATTTTATTGCTCCGCCTGTTCCTAAAGGGTCTGATTCTATTGCATATTCTATTGTAATATTGTTGTATTTATTTCCAAAATATTCAATAATTTTTTCGTGTTTATATCCTACCGAAAGTATTACTTTTTTTATGTTATATTTTTTAAGGTAATTAAAAATATATTGCAAAAAAGGGGTTCCGTTAATATCTGCCATTGGTTTTGGCAGGTCGGATACTATTTTTTGTAATCGTGTTCCTAAACCTCCGGCTAATATTATTGCTTGTGTAATCATTTAAAGATATTTTTTTCGACAAATTCGCAAATAATATGTCCTACTAATATATGCGATTCTTGTATGCGTGGTGTATCGTTTGACGGAATATTTATTAAAATATCTGATAGTTCTTTTAATTTTCCACCGCTTTCGCCTGTTAAAGCAATTGTTTTTATGTCCATTTTTTTTGCTTGTTTAAATGCTTTAACAATATTTTCGGAGTTTCCTGATGTTGATATACCAACTAAAATGTCGCCTTTTTTTCCTGCACTTTTAAGGTAACGTGCATATATCTCGTTATATGAGTAATCGTTTGCAACTGCTGTTAAATATGATGTATTAACGTGCATAGCTTCTGCCGGCAGGGGGTCTCTGTCAAAATAAAATCGTCCTGATAGTTCGGCTGCAATATGTTGTGCATCGGCAGCAGAGCCTCCGTTTCCGCAGAAAAGTATTTTTCCTTTGTTTTTTAGTGTATCGGTTATTATTTTTATTGATTCGTTAATTGCCGATATTATTTTTTTATCGTTTATAATTTTTTGTTTTACCGATATTGAGTTGTTTATTCGTTTTTGTATGTCCATAAAATTATTTTGCTTTCCAAGTTATTAATCCGTTTGTTGTAAACTCGTATTTACGTATTTGTCCTTTAAAATTATTTAATGTTTTAATTACGTTATAACGGGTATTACCGGGGCAATAAAAGAACATAAAGCCTCCGCCTCCTGCTCCTGATATTTTGCCTCCTGTAGCTCCTGCTTTTTTTGCCGCTTGATATATTTTTTCCATTTGAGGAGTTGCTATTCCGTTTGCCATTTGTTTTTTGTATTTGTATCCGTAGTCAAGTATTTCGCCTATTTTATGTAATTCGCCTTTTAGCAAGGATTCTTTCATTAATATTGCTTGTTTTTTTATGTTGTGCATTGCCTCTATTGATGTTTTCTTTTTTTCGATTACATTTTTTTGTTGTTTTGATATTATATCTGCCGATATACGACTTGTATCTGTATTAAACAATACTATATTGTTTGTAAGTTCGTTTAGTATTGTATTTTTTATTCTTAAAGGATTAACAATAACTTTGTCGTTATCGTAAAATTCCATAAAGTTAAAACCTCCGAATGTTGCAGCGTATTGGTCTTGTTTTCCGCCTGCCATTTTTAAGTCTATGCGTTCTATTTCGTATGCAAAGTGTGCTATATCGTATTCGCCCAAAGGAATATTAAGCCACTCTTTAAATGCTCCGATTATTGCCGTTACTAATGTTGATGATGTTCCCATTCCCGAGCCGGGGGGGGCATCTACAAATGTTGATAGTTTAAAACTTAATGGTTTTTTTGTGTATTTTTTTACTATTGCGTTATAAACTCCTTTTAAAAGGTCTAAGTTTCCGTCTATTTTAAGTTCTTTTACCGAATCTATTTCGTATTTTTCGTTTTTGTCTATTGCATTTAAAATAATTTTGTTATTATCGCAAGGTTCTATGCTTGCGTATGCATACATATTTATAGTTGCATTTAGTATTGCTCCACCGTAAATATCGGAATACGGCGAAACATCGGAACCTCCACCTGCAAGACCTATCCGTAAAGGAGCTTTGCTACGTATTATCATTTTTTATTGTTTTGATGTAAAGATAAGTTTTTTTACTTAAATTTTGAATATTTTTTTTCTTTCGTAAGAAATTGGTTTTAGTTTTTTGTTTTTTTTCGTATTTGTTCTAATCTTATTTCAAAAACTACCGATGTAAATGGTGGAATTATTCCCGATGACGAGCCTTTGTATCCAAAAGCATACGATGACGGGAAAATGAATATTGATTTTTCGCCTTCGTGCATTTGTTTAAGTGCATATTCTATTCCTTTTATTACTTGCCATTGTGTTCCGTAAACAAATTCGAATGCTTGTTTTCGGCGTATTGTTGAGTCGAAATAATCGCCATTAAGAAATCGTCCCTCGTAGTTTATAACAACCGTATCGCCTATATCAACTGTTTTATTGTTTCCTTTGTCTATAATTTTATAAAATATCTGTGGATTTTCGGGCGATATGTTCATTTGTTCTTTGTTTATGTAGTGTTTTAACACTACTTGCTCGTATTGTCCAAAGTCTTTTATCCACGATAAAAATTCTTTTTTTTCTTGTTTAAACTCTTCTTGCGATTTTATTTGCAAAAGTTGAATATCAACTTTCATTTTATGGTTGTTATCTATAAAAACGGGAGTATTAACTCCTATTGTTTTTTTAAAGAACAAATCGGCATCAATAATAAATTCGGCACTATCGCCAACTGATAGTTTTGGGAAACATTCGTCTATTGCTCCTTTAAATTCTGATGCTGCAAGTTGTATTTTTCTGCGTCCTTTAAAAAATATGGAGTCTTGCATTGTTTTATAGATTAAATCTACTGTAAGATAATCTCCGGGGTTTGGATATTTTTCTATTTCTCCGGTTTTATATAATTTGTAATATATATCATTATCTAACTGTTTATAACCATTATATTTAGGTTGCTTAGAGCAAGATAATATTAGTATAATAAAAAGTATATAAGTTGTTTTTATTTTCACAAAGTATATATAATTTTATTTATGATATTTTTCGAATGGTTTATAGATTTTATCGCGATAATTATCTCTTAGTTTTGGTTTGCAATCGTCTATACTATCGACAAATTCGGTTGTATAAATTAGTTTTTGAGCAAATTCGGGTGCTCGTTTAATTCCTTCGCCAACATTAATTAATACTACATCTCCGTTTTTTATTAGATTTTTTTGTAGTGAATCGAAAAAACCTCCAACGGCAATTGCTGCAGCAGGTCCCATACGTAAGCTTTTTTCGAATGCAACGAGTTTTGCTACATTTATAATTTGGTCTTCGTCGAACGATATTATTTCGCCATTACTTTTTTTAACAAGCGATGCTATTATTGGGAATGTTGCCGGATTTCCTGTTGCAAGTGTAGGGACTTTTGTTATTGGGTCTTCGATTATAGGATAGTTGTGTAACCAACCGTCAGGGAAATTTTTGGCTTTTGCATCGTCCCAAGCTTGTGTCATTGGGTCGCAACGGTGTGGTTGAACCATAATAAATCGTGGTAGTTTATCAACTAAATTTAATTTTTTTATATCGTCGTGTGCTTTGTCTATTGCTATTGGTCCTGTTCCTCCGCTAAGTGCTTGTATATAAACCGTAGGGTATTTTTTCATTATTCTAAGCCACTCGAATACCATTGTTTTTTTTGCTTCTACGCGTAACGGATCAACGTTTCCTCCTGACATTAGTATTTTGTATTTTTCGGAAAATTCTGCTGCTATTTTTTTTGCTTTTGCATAATCGCCGTTTACACGAAATACTTTTTGTCCATAGGCACTAATTTCGGCTTCGCTTGCTCGCAAGGCATCTTGTGGCATAAAAACCGAGTTTGTTATACCTGCAAGAGCTAAGTATCTTGAGAACGATGTTGCTATATT
>JALSQC010000248.1 GCA_026985625.1 Bacteroidales bacterium
AATAGTTTTTTCATAAGGTTTATACTTTAAATAATTTGTAAATATTTTTAAATAAAACAAAAAAATATGATGTAAAAATATAAAAACAATTATAATTTTTTACATATTTGTAAATATTTTTAAATTTATAAGTAACAAAAGTAAGACCTAAACGTCGTTTATTATATTTAATTAATGTTAAAAAATAAAAAATTATGATTAAAAAAAGTTTTATAATTTTATTTAGCTTATTGATGATATTTTCTTCGTCAATAAAAGCTGACGAAGGAATGTGGCTTTTATCTTTAATAGGCAAAAATTATGCACAAATGAAAGCCGAAGGCTTAAGATTAACAGCTGACGATATTTACAATATTAATCATGCAAGTTTAAAAGATGCAATTGTTGGATTATCAAGCGACAGAATGCCTTTTGGTTTCTTTTGCTCCGGCGAGATAATTTCGTCGCAAGGATTAGTCATTACAAATCACCATTGCGGTTACGAATCTATTCAAGAACATAGTACTGTTGAACACGATTATTTAAAAGACGGCTTTTGGGCAATGTCAAAAGATCAAGAACTTACAAACGAAGGCATGATGATGTCGCGACTTGTAAAAATGGAAGACGTAACATCAAAAGTTCTTGCTGCAGTTAATGATACAATGGACGAAGCTACCCGCGAAGCAGCAATAAAAAAAGCTATGAAAAAAATAGAAAAAGATGCTGCAAAAGATTCGGAATACGGAACATCGGTAAAATCTATGTTTGATAACAACCAATTCTTTTTGTTTTATTACGAAACATTTAAAGATATACGATTAGTAGGAGCACCGCCATCGGCAATAGGAAAATTTGGAGGAGATACCGATAACTGGATGTGGCCACGACATACAGGAGATTTTTCTATGTTTAGAATATATACAGGTCCCGACGGAAAACCTGCTAAATATTCAAAAGATAATATACCATACAAACCTGTTAAATTTTTACCCATATCGCTTAAAGGCGAGAAAAAAGGAGATTTTGCAATGGTTATGGGATTTCCCGGTTCTACCGACAGATATTTAACATCATACGGAATAGAGCAAGCTTTAGAAATTACAAATCCTGCTGTTGTTAGAATAAGAACAAAAAAACTCGATATAATGAAAGAAGATATGGCATCAAGCGATGCTATTAGAATAAAATATGCTTCTAAATATGCACAAACAGCAAACTATTGGAAATACTATCAAGGACAATCAAGAGGTTTAAAAAGGCTTCACGTTTACGACAAAAAAAAGGCTTTGGAAGACAGATTTGATAAATGGGTAAATCAAAATCCCGAAAGAAAAGCAAAATACGGAGACGCCCTTGATTTAATCGAGAAATATTACCAATCTGATAAAGAACAAGCTCTTGCAAAACAATACCTTTTTGAAGCAATCTTACAAGGAGGTGAAATTATTTTATTCCCTTTACAATTTAGAGAACTTAAAGGCGTTCTTAAAAACTCGCCCGATAATAAAGAATTAATTAATACATTTATTGAGCAAGCAAAAAAATCGTCAAAAAAATATTTTAAAGATTATAACGAAGCAACCGATAAAAAAATATTTGCAGCTTTGTTAGAGATGTATTATAAAGACGTTCCTAAGGATTACCATTTAGATATTTTTAAAACCGTTGAGAAAAAATTTAAAGGAGATTTTAATAAATATGCCGACTATATCTATAAAAAATCGATATATGCAAATAAAGAAAAATTCGATGCTTTTTTAGCTAAACCATCATCAAAAGTTATGGAGAAAGATCCTTTAAACGAAATAACAAAAGAAGTTATACAGCTATATTATAAATTACAAGGTAGCGAAGATATTAATTTCAATAAAGGAAAACGACTATATATGGCTGGTTTAATGGAAATGCAAAAAGATAAATTATTTTATCCTAATGCAAACTCAACCGAACGTTTAACTTTCGGAACAGTTGGCGATTACAACCCCGCCGACGCTGTTCATTATAACTATTTTACAACTTTAAAAGGAGTAATGGAAAAAGAAGATCCTAAAAACGATGAATTTATTGTTCCTGCAAAATTAAAAGAATTATATAAAAATAAAGACTACGGACAATATGCCGATGCCGACGGAACTATGCATGTTTGCTTTACAACAAACAACGATATTACAGGAGGAAATTCCGGTAGTGTTGTAATTAACGGTAACGGCGAAATGATAGGAACCGCTTTTGACGGAAATTGGGAAGCTATGAGTGGAGATATTGCTTTTGAACCAAAACTACAAAAATGTATTAATGTAGATGTGCGTTACGTTTTATTTATTATAGATAAATATGCAGGTGCACATAATCTTATTAAAGAAATGACCATTATTAAATAAAAATATTTATAAATAAATTAATAAAAAGCTGTCTTAACGACAGCTTTTTTTATATCTAAAATATTAATTTTGTAAAAAAATAATATAAAAATTATGAAAAAAATTATTTATCTATATATAATACTAAGCGTATTATTTAGCTGCAAAGAAACATCAAACAATATTAAAAAAATTAATACCGTTGAACATAAAATTACAGCACAAATACAGCCAAACAGCGGAGAAATAAATGTTGCCGATACAATGATTATACCTATAGAAAAATGGAATAAACAAAAAGAACATAGTTTTTTATTAAACAAAGGTCTTAAAATTAAAAATATCGACAAATTAAATATAGAGTTAAAAAAACAAAATAACGATTCGTTAAACAATAAGTATATTATAAAATCTATAAAAAAAATAAACGGTAACCCTGTTTTAGTATTAGAATACTCGGGAAAATTTTATGGAAAATTCGAAGATCAAACAACAGAATATGCCCGTGGATTTAACGAAACAAACGGAGTTGTAAGCGATACGGGCATTTATCTTTCGGCATCGTCGTGTTGGTTACCACAATTTAACAAAAATTATTTATCGACTTTTGACCTTAAAGTAAAAATACCAAAACCTTGGAAAGTTGTAAGTGGAGGTAAAAGAACAATTTTAAACGATAATACTTTTGAATACAATAGTAAAAATCCGTTAGACGATATTTTTATTATTGCAAATAAATGGTCGGAATTTGATACAACAGTCAATAATGTATCGTTAGAAGCATTTTTAATTACTCCCGATACAATGTTAGCAAATAAATATTTGCAAGCTACGGCAAAATATATGAAACTTTACGAAAAACTTATAGGCGAATATCCTTATTCTAAATTTGCATTGGTCGAGAATTTTTGGCAAACAGGTTACGGTATGCCGTCGTTTACATTGCTTGGCTCGCAAATAATTCGCTTTCCTTGGATACTATATTCATCGTATCCTCACGAGTTATTACACAATTATTGGGGAAACAGTGTTTTTGTTGATGACACATTAGGAAACTGGTGCGAAGGTATTACTGCATATATGGCCGACCATTTAATGAAAGAAGAGCAAGGGCAAGGACTTGCATACAGACAAGCTACACTCGAAAAATTTACAAACTATGTTAATGACGGTAACGATTTTCCTGTTCGTGATTTTATAAATCGTAACAACTCGGCACAAGAAGCCGTAGGCTACGGAAAAGTATTAATGATGAACAATATGTTGCGTGTAGATGTTGGAGACTCTTTATTTTTAGCGGCATATCGCAAATTTTATAACGATTTTAGATACAAAAAAGCAAGTTTTACTGATATCGAAACCTGTTTCGAGAAAGTATCAGGCAAGGATTTTAAAAGTTTTTTTAATCAATGGATTAACCGCAAAGGAGCTCCCGAGATAAAACTAAAAAACGTATCGTGTAAAAAAGACGGCAATAAATTTAACCTTAAGTTTAGTTTGTTGCAAGCACAAAAAGACAAAGCCTTTGATATTAAAATTCCTGTTTTTATTTTATTTGATAACGATAGTATTTACAAACAAGAACTAATATCGATGAACAAAAAGAATCAATCATACGATTTTAGTTTCGAAAAACGTCCTGCAAAATTAATGATTGACCCTCAATTTAATGTTATGCGAAAATTAGATAAACAAGAAATACCTGCAACACTATCGCAAATTTTTGGACAAAAAGAAACAATTTTAATTTTACCAAGTAAAAGTAAAAACTTAAAATCATACGAGATGCTTGCAAATCTGTGGAAACAAAATCAACAAGCACAAGGCTTTAATTTAAAAATAACATACGATAATAAAATAGAGGAACTACCCGATAGTGTTGCTGTTTGGATTGTTGGTAACGAAAATAAATTTAATAATATACAAGATTTTATAAACCGATTTACAAAGATTATAGGAAATAAAAATATTGCAAAAATAAAATCGTTGCAAAAAAAAGGAGGAATGGTTTATACAATATCAAATAAAAATTATCTACCTATAGGATTTTTAACTGCAGATAATAGCGACCTTATTATAGGTTTATCGCATCGTTTATTGCATTATGGTAAATATTCGCTGTTAGGTTTCGACTCAAAAACAGGCAAAAATTTAATAAAACAAGTATTGCCAATAGAAAATTCGCCTCTTAATTTTGATATTAAATACGACAATTATAAACCTGTGATTATTGCAAAAATAAAAGCAAGAAAAGCTTTGTCGGCTTTTGTAAAATAATGCAAAATTTAAGCTCATATAATAAAATTAATTTAATTTTTGCAATAATAATTTTATTAATTTTTGCCTATTCGTATGTTTTTACTCCCGAAAAAAACAATTACCCAATACACTCGGCATGTAAAATAAAACCTTGTAAAAGCACCGGTTTATCGAGAGCTTTTTCTAAAATTGTAAGATTTAAATTTGTTGAAGCTAAAAAATTTAACAAAAATTCGGTGTTGGTTTTTAGTTTCTTTTTTATACAATTTTTTTTAAGAATTTTTATAATAATAATTTTACAAAAAAAATTATTTAAAGATAAGTTTGTATTAATTTTTGATGTATTATTTAGCTTAATACTTTTTGTTATAACATTTAACAATTTAATTTTATGATAATGAAATATCTTTTTTTAATTATTATATTAGTAAGTCTTTTTGCTTGCAACAACTCTAAACATCAACAAAATAATACAAAACCGCATAAAGTAAATAAGCAAAACTACGAAAATAAACCTGTAAAATATTCGCCGATAATAAAACAGGTTAATAACGATACTCTTAATGTTACTACAAATTATTATAAAAACGGTGTAAAAAAATCGCAAGGAATATTAATAAACGGAAAACGTCAAGGACACTGGATTTATTGGTATAAAAACGGAAACATCTGGAGCGAAGGCGATTTTAAAGATGGTAAAAGCGAGGGAATGTTTACTATATATAAACCTAATGGCGAAAAATTTTTAGAATCGTTTTATAAAAATGGGACTAAATATAAAGACATATACTATAAAGACGGAAAAGTTTATCGCAAAGTTGATATTAAACCATTATAAAATAGGCATTATATTTAAAAGTCTAAAGATATTTGTTCGGCAGACGAATCGTTTGTATTGTTATTTGTATTGTCATCTTTTTTATTTTCTAAAATTTCTTTTGTTTCGTTATTTTCTGTATTGGGTTTAGGTTCTTCTTCTACTGTTTTTGGTTCTAACCATATAAACTTTTTAATGTTGTATTTTGATATTCGCTTTCCTCTTGCTTTGTAACTTTTTACTGCAATAAATTCGTCGCAGTCTATAATTTCAGGTTCACGGTTACTGTCTTTGCCTCCGAAAACAATTTTTGCAACAGGATATTTATCTGTCGAAAATTGAATTAATTTTGATTTTTCATTATCGCTTATAAATAGCCCTGTTTTGTCGTCTTTTGATATCTCAAATCGTTTTAAATAATAGAATTTTTTTTCGCCGTCGAAATGTATTGCCGTATAAGTTTTGTTTGGATTAAATTTACTTATGTGTAATATATTATCGGGAAAATGGTTTGACAAATCGAAAGATGTTAAATCAAATCCTCCGTCTTTTGTAATTATTAAAATTTTATCGTCAGCAAAAAATTCGCCTAAAAATTCGCCTCGTTCGTCGCTATTTATTCGCAAAATATCTTTATCGAACCATATTTTTCTTCCTCCCAGTGTTGACGTTCCTTTTTCTTTTAATTGTATTTTGTGCACATCGTTTTTTGTTAAGATATTTCCTTGCGAGTTACGTCCTTTTATAAGTATATTACTAAAATCGAACTCAAATATAAGTTTTTTTAATTTTGGACGCGGTTTTAAAAATACTTTTACAATTTCGGCTTCGCCATTTGGATTTGCCGAAAAATATAATACTTTAGAGTTTTCGGTTCCTTTTGTAAGATCGTATTCTCTATCTCGGGTAATACTTGTTACGGCAAAACGTTTTACCATTGTTTTTCCAAATTTTCCGTCTCTGTATATTACATTATATATTGTTCGTTTATCTTCTTTATTAAATACGGCAACGTATAAGATATTTTTACCTACAAATGTTTTGTTTGATACCTTTGTTACTAAATATTTTCCATCGTTACGAAATACTATTACATCATCTATATCAGAGCATTCGCTAACAAACTCGTCGTTTTTGAGCGATGTTCCTATAAATCCTTCTTTGCGGTTAACGTATAGTTTTTCGTTTGCTATAACAACTTTTGATGCAATAACGTTATCGAAGCTTCTTATTTCGGTTTTTCTGTTTTTTCCTTTTCCATATTTTTGTTTAAGCTCTTTATAATAGTTTATTGCAAAGTCAATAATTGTATCTAAGTTATGATTTATTTTTTCGATCTCGGTTTTAAGGTTATTTATATAATTATCGGCTTTAAACGAATTAAATTTAGCCATTCTTCGCATTGGAATTTTCGATAATTTTTCTAAATCTTCGTGTGTTATTTCCCGTATAAATTCTTTTACAAACGGTTTTAGTCCTTCGTTTATGCGAGAATACATTTGTTCTTCGTTCTCACTTTTTTCTATAACTTTATAAACTTTATTTTCGATAAATATTTTTTCGAGCGATGCAAAATGTAATGAGTTTAATAGTTCGTCTTTACGTATTTGCAACTCTCTGCGTAAAAGTTCTACGGTATTATTTACTGATATTTTAAGTATTTCCGAAACACCAAGAAACTCCGGACGGTCTTCGTTTATTACACAAGAGTTTGGCGATATTGATATTTCGCAATCTGTAAAAGCATATAGAGCATCGATTGTTTTATCTGATGATATTCCGTTATGCAAATGAACTATTATCTCAACATTTTCTGATGTGTTATCGTCTATTTTTTTTATTTTTATTTTTCCTCTGTCGTTTGCTTTTATTATTGATTCGATTAATGATGTTGTTGTTTTTCCAAAAGGTAATTCTTTAATTACCAAAGTTTTATTGTTTAGCTTTTCTATTTTTGAACGCACAAGTATACGACCTCCTCTTAGTCCGTCGTTATATTTAGAGAAATCGGCAAGACCTCCTGTCGGGAAATCGGGTAAAAGAACAAAATTTTTATCGTTAAGATAATTTATTGCGGCATCGATTATCTCGATAAAATTATGTGGTAATATTTTAGATGCCAAACCAACGGCAATACCCTCGACGCCTTGAGCTAAAAGCAAGGGAAATTTAACCGGTAATGCTATTGGTTCTTTATTTCTCCCATCGTATGATGGTTTCCAAAAAGTTGTTTTATCGTTAAAAACAACATCTAATGCAAATTTTGATAATCTGGCTTCTATATATCTTGGTGCTGCGGCACTATCGCCTGTTAATATATTTCCCCAGTTTCCTTGTGTGTCTATTAATAAATCTTTTTGTCCGAGTTGTATAATGGCGTCTCCTATTGATGCATCTCCGTGTGGGTGGAATTGCATTGTGTGTCCTATTATATTAGCAACTTTATTGTATCTCCCATCGTCGAGACGTTTCATCGAATGTAAAATACGGCGGTGCACGGGTTTTAATCCGTCGTAAAGGTGAGGAACGGCACGTTCTAAAATAACATACGAAGCATAGTTAAGGAACCAGTCTTTAAACATTCCCGAAAGTATCGATTCTTTCTGTGTTTGTTCTTTGTCGTCGATTATAATATTGTTTTCTTCTATATTGTTATTTTTATCCATTAATATTCTTCTTCGATTCTTAAATTTTCAATTATAAACTCTTGTCGTTTTGGAGTGTTCTTTCCCATATAATATTCTAATATACTATCTATTGTATCGTCTTTTTTTAGCATAACAGGGTCTAAACGTATGTCTTTTCCTATAAAGTATTTAAATTCGTTTGGAGATATTTCTCCCAATCCTTTAAATCGTGTAATTTCGGGATTTGCTCCTAATGATTTTATTGCTTTTTGTTTTTCGTCTTCGGAGTAACAATATTTTGTGATTTTTTTATTTCTAACTCTAAATAGTGGGGTTTGTAATATATATAAGTGACCATTTTTTATTAAATCGGGAAAAAATTGCAAGAAAAATGTTAATAATAATAATCTGATATGCATTCCATCAACATCGGCATCGGTAGCTATTATTACGTTGTTGTATCTTAAGTTTTCAATACCCTCTTCTATGTTAAGGGCTGCTTGCAACAGGTTAAATTCTTCGTTTTCGTAAACTATTTTTTTTGATAATCCGTAAGAGTTTAATGGTTTTCCTTTTAAGCTAAACACGGCTTGTGTTTGCACATCTCTTGATTTTGTTATAGAGCCACTTGCCGAATCTCCCTCGGTAATAAAAATTGATGTTTCGGCACGTCGCTCGTCGTTAGAGTTGTTGTGTATTTTGCAATCTCTAAGTTTTTTATTGTGTAGATTCGCTTTTTTTGCACGTTCGCGAGCAAGTTTTTTTATTCCTGATATTGCTTTTCTTTCTTTCTCGGAGTCGTGTATTTTTTGTAAAATTATTTGTGCTGTCTCGGGATTTTTATGTAAAAAATTATCAAGTTTTGTTCTTAAAAAGTCTATAATAAAATTACGAACAGATGGTCCATTGGGTGCTATATCTTTAGACCCCAGTTTTGTTTTTGTTTGCGATTCAAAAACGGGTTCTTCAACTTTTATGCTTATTGCTGCAATTACCGATGTTCTAATATCAGAGGCATCGAAATCTTTGCCGTAAAATTCGCGAATTGTTTTTACCAAACCTTCTTTAAAGGCAAGCAGGTGTGTTCCTCCTTGTGTAGTATGTTGTCCGTTAACAAACGAGTAGTATTCTTCGCCATATTGTCGCCCGTGTGTAATAGCTACCTCTATGTCGGTATCTTTTAGATGAATTATGTCGTAAAGATTTTTACTGCTTATTTTTGAGTTTAACAAATCTAAAAGCCCGTTTTTCGAATAAAATCTGATTCCGTTATAATATATCGACAATCCTGAATTTAGATAAGTGTAATTACTAATAAGGGTTTCTATGTATTCGGTTCGGTATTTGTAGTTTACAAAAATTTCGTCATCGGGTATAAATGATACATATACTCCGTTTTTTTCGGTAGTAGATTCTTTTGGTAATTCTTTAATAATCTTGCCTCTTGAATATATAACACCACTAACTTCTCCATCGCGATAGCTCTTAATAATAAATTCGGAAGATAAAGCATTAACGGCTTTTATTCCTACCCCGTTTAGTCCTACAGATTTTTTAAATGCTTTAGAGTCGTATTTTGCACCGGTATTCATTTTTGAGCTTACATCAACTATTTTACCTAAAGGTATTCCTCTTCCATAGTCTCGAACTGTTATTTTTCGTCCATCTATATTAACATCAATACGTTTTCCGTTACCCATTGTAAACTCGTCGATAGAATTGTCTATAACTTCTTTTATCAGAATGTATATTCCATCATCGTAAGATGCTCCA
>JALSQC010000249.1 GCA_026985625.1 Bacteroidales bacterium
AAATTAAATGTTAGCAGGTTATTGTTAAATTTATAGGATGATGCAATTGTTTTTCCATCTTTATAAAAAACTTTTAAATCGCGTTCGATAATATGTCCTAAAGATGTTTTTATTTGAATATTTCCTAATTCGTCTAAGTAGTAACGGACAAATTCGTTATCTATTTTTGTGTGACCGTAAGAGTATTTCATTTTTACTTGACTTAAATCGGCTCCGGGGTGGAGTAATAAGGAATATTCAAATCCTTTACCTGGTTTAATCTCATAAATTACATCTATATGTTTATATAGGTTTTTGTAGATTATTTTTTTATAACCTAATATATGGTTTATATTTGTTACTTTGTTGGTCTTATAATCTTTTATTGAAAAAGAAAAGTAACTGTTTATAGGGTCTTTAGCAATGATTTTAACTTTTTTATTAGAGTTTAACCATGTAATATGAATTAATTCGCTTTTGTTTATCCATTCTTTTTCTTCTTTTTCTTTTTTGTTTTTTTCTATTTTTTCTTCGTTGTGAATTATTTTATCAATTCGGTATGTTAGTCCTGTTTTTGTAAAAAATACGTGTAGTTGACCATCTTCTATTGCATATTGTATTGGTGTTTTTTGCCAATTTTTTCCATCAAACTGACCTTTGTTTTTTATAAATGCAGTACCATTTATGTTGTCAATATTCCAGTTTGTTTGAGAAAAACTCAAAATAGGTAATAATGTAATGATTAAAATAAATAATTTTCTCATTTTTTATTAATATTATATTTATTGGTGTAATTAATAAAATTTGTTTCAAAGTTAATATTTTTGATATTAAAAAGCATTTTATCTTATTAAAGTTATATTTCCGGTTTGTGTATGTTTTAATCCGCTTTTATCTTTATAATAAGTTTTAAATGTATATATTCCTGCATTTGCTTTTTCTTTTTTGTTTATTTTACCGTCCCATTTGTCGGTTAGTTTTGTTGTTTGAAATATTATTTCGCCCCAACGATCGAATATTAATAGTTCAAATTCTTTAGAGTCTATACCATTTCCACTAATTTGCCATGTGTCGTTAATCCCGTCGCCATCGGGTGTAAATGCTGTAGGAGCATAAAAAGTATATTCGTCTGTTACATAAATTTTTTCGTATGTGGAGTCTATACAACCGTTTTTACTTGTTACTACTAATTTTACATTATATTCTTTATCTGCGATATATGGAAATGTATGTAATGGTGATTTTATTATAGATGAATCTCCATCGTCAAATGTCCATTGGTAGTATAATCCGTCAGATGATATATTTTCGAATTCTATAATTGGTCTTATTATACTTATTATTTTTTTGTCGGTATTAAATTTTGCAGTTGGTTTTTTATAAACTGTTATTAAGTCCGGAACGGTAAGTGTATTTTGGCATCCTGAATCTGTTTTAGCAACAAGTGTTACAGAAAAATCGCCATAGTTATTATATGTATGTGTGGGATTTGGCTTGTTTGATAGGTTAGAGTTTTGGTTTTCGTCGCCAAAATTCCAATAATATTGGAGATTTGTATTTGTTGATATTGCGTTAAATTTAACGTCTAAAGGTTGACAGCCTTTTGTAATATTTGGCTGGAATGTAAATTCGGGTAGAGGTAAAATATTTACTGTTACAGTATCAAAACTTGTAGGTGTTCCACAATCGTCTGATAAAGTAACTTTTATTGTTTCTTTGTTTACATTAATAGGATAGTAGGTTGCAGGATTATTAATAATAGTTCCGTTTTCTAAGGTATATGTGTAGTTTCCATTTCCTCCGGAAGGAGTCATTGATATAATTACAGGGTCTCCTTTACAGGCATAGTAATCGTTTAAACTAATGTTTAAATCTAATGGTGGATTTACTTTTATTGTAGATATACTTGTATTGCTTGTGCAACCATGTGAGTCTGTTACTGTAACATAGTAATTTTGAGTTGTTGTTGGCGAAACTGATATGTCAGAATTAGAGTCACCTGTATTCCACGAGTATGTGTATGGAGCATTACCTCCTGTTGCAGAGCAATGAATTGTGGCTGATTGTCCTATACAAATTGTTTGATTTTGTGTAGTTGCTGCTGTAACTTTATTTGGTTGGGTAACTGTTGATGTAAATTGGATTTTGCAATTATTTGCATCTGTTACTGTAACATTATAAGTTCCTGCATATACATTTGTAATGCTTTGTGTTGTCATATTATTTGACCAAAGATATGAGTATGGAGGTGTTCCTCCTGATGGTAATATTGATGCTGTTCCATCTCCGTATCCAAAGCAAGATGCCGGTGTTGCTGTATTTGTAAATGTTAGTTCTGTTGGTTCTGATATAACGTAAGTTTTAGTTGCGGTGCA
>JALSQC010000250.1 GCA_026985625.1 Bacteroidales bacterium
ATTAAATTTGCGGACTAAAATTTTTCCTATTAAATCGGGAGCAACATCAAGGACATCGCGAATAAAGAAATCTTTTTTTAAACAATCCATCAATAAAATTTAATATTCTATTTTATTATCAAGATTCTCCCATTCTTTAAACGCTATAGTCGCCTCATCTTTAAGCATTTGTGTGGTCTTGAGTTTTCGTTTATTGTATGGCAAAGCTATTTCGTCGTATATAAACGAATCGTCGAAACCTATATTTTTTGCATCAATTTTTGTATTTGCAAAATATAGTTTATCTATTTTTGCCCAATAAATAGCTCCAAGACACATTGGACAAGGTTCGCATGACGAGTATATCTCGCAACCCGATAAATCGAAACTATTTAGTTTTTGTGTTGCTATTCTTATTGCATTAACTTCGGCATGAGCTGTAGGATCATTATTTTTTGTTACACTATTAGATGCCTCGGCTAATATTTTACCGTTTTTTACAATAACAGCACCAAATGGTCCTCCTCCGTTTTTTACACTTTCTATCGAAAGTTTTATTGCTTTACGCATAAAATATTCTTTATCCATAATTACTTTTGTAAAGTTTAAAAAAAGAATATTAATCTTTTATAATCTTCTTTATAATTATTGATTTACCGGTTTGTATTTTTATAAAGTATATTCCTTTTTTTAATTGTTTTATATTTAATTTATAGATATTATTGTTTTTATTAACGGTTTTTGATAAAACTTTTTTTCCTAAAATATTATATATATCTATTTTTTTGTAAAGATTATAGTTTGTTTTAATATTTATAATATCTAATGCAGGATTTGGAAATATTTTTATTTTATATGATATATTATTTTTAATTCCAACAGCACAATATGTAATATTTGCATCAACAGTTCCTGTATTATAGTCGATAAAAGGAGCTGATGATACTATAGGGGTTTGATCGCAAAAATCAAAATTACCAATCATAACACCAGAATTATACGAACCGTTTTGCACAACAAATCTTCCTGTTTGTGTTCCTTTTGTTGTATCGGCATTATGCCACGAATTTCCAATAAAAAAATCTCCATTATTAACAAAAACGGCTGTATGATAAGCATTTGATGTATTTCCGTTAGTAAAATTATTATCTAAATTTATAACAGCTCCATACGCATTATACCAATATCCCGCATTTGTTGCGTCTAAAGTTGAGTTTATTGTATCGTTATTTATAAAATAATTATTATTGTAATATCTGTTAAAATTAAATACTCCGTTATTTGTATAAGAGCTGTCATTAAACATTTCGGTTACCGAGACGGTTCCTTCGTTTATAAAAATTCCATAGTTATATATGCTGTCGCTTTCGATAACAGAGTTTGCGTAGTTGGTATAATATCCCGATGTATAAAAGCTATCTACTTGTAATATATTTCCATAATTTTTAATAATATCTAAATTATATATTAAAGCATCAAAATTAGCTGTTCCGTTATTTGTAAAACTGCCTTGGTATATACCTATACGATCGAAATTAAATGTGCCATTATTTGTAATAGTTCCCCCGTTTTGTATAGAAATTCCTATAACATTAGCTCCTTCTACAAATGAACCTGACGCGTTAATTGTAATATTTCCTCCGTTAACAGACCAATATCCTCCAACTGTATAGGTGTCGTCCATTACTACGTCGTTATTAATTATAACATTATCTCCGGGTTGAGGAACGCCTGCAGGAGTCCATATTGTTGGCGACGACCAATTTCCATTACTATTACTTGTATATGTTGTAGCAGATAAATCTACAAAATATACTATTAGAGCTATTAATAATATTATTTTTTTCATGATAGTTTTTATTTTATTATCAAAGTTAAAATTTTTTTTCAAAAAAAAAAGGCTGTTAACAGCCTTTTTTAGTAATTAATTTTTATAAGATATTATTCTTTAACTGCTGCACATAAAAATTCACGATTTAAGCGTGCAATATGAGTTATAGATATTCCTTTTGGACATTCTACCTCGCAGGCTCCTGTATTTGTGCAATTTCCAAATCCAAGTTCGTCCATACGAGCAATCATTGCTTTTGCCCGACGTGTAGCTTCTACTTTTCCTTGAGGTAATAATGCCAATTGTGATACTTTGGCAGCAACAAATAACATTGCCGATGAGTTTTTGCAAGTAGCAACACAGGCTCCACAACCTATACAAGTTGCTGCGTCCATGGCTTCGTCAGATGCTTCTTTTGATATAGGTATTGCATTTGCGTCGGGAACTCCTCCTGTATTTACAGAGATGTATCCTCCTGCTTGTAAAATTTTATCGTATGCCGAGCGATCAACCATTAGGTCCTTAATAATGGGGAAACCTCCTGAACGCCAAGGTTCTACGGTTATTGTATCTCCATCTTTAAATTTTCGCATATGTAATTGGCAAGTAGTTATTTCGGTATCGGGACCGTGTGCTCTGCCGTTAATAAACATACTACACATGCCGCAAATTCCTTCGCGACAATCGTGGTCGTAGGCTACAGGTTCTTTCCCTTCGGCTAATAGTTGTTCGTTAAGAACGTCCATCATTTCTAAAAATGATGAGTCAGGAGTTATATCATTAAGTTTATACGATTCAAAATTTCCTTTTGAATTAGCATCTTTTTGACGCCATACTTTTACTGTTATATTCATTTTCTTAGATTTTTAAGTTAAAATTAATTGAAGTTATTATTTATAGTTACGAACTTTAACCTCAATATTTTCATATTTAAGAATCTCTTTATTTAATTTTGGATTTGCATGGTCTCCGGTATATTCCCAAGCGGCAGCATACATAAAGTCTTTATCGTTACGTAATGCTTCACCTTCTTCGGTTTGATACTCTTCTCTAAAATGACCTCCACAAGATTCTTCTCGATGTAAAGCGTCTCGAGCCATTAATTCTCCTAATTCCAAGAAATCGGCAAGTCGATTTGCTTTTTCGAGTTCTAAATTAATTCCGTTGGCTGTTCCGGGAATTTTAACTTCTTTCCAGAAAACATCTCTTAATGCTCTTATTTTTTCTATTCCCTCTGTTAAACCTTCTTTTGTTCTTGCCATACCTACGTGTTCCCACATTATATGTCCAAGTTCTTTATGTATAGAATCAACGGTTCTGTTTCCTTTTATATTCATTAATTTATCTATACGGTTTTTAACTTGTTCTTCGGCATCTTTAAATTCTTTAACTTCGGCAGGATTCATACGTGGAGTATGTATCTCGTCGGCTAAATAATTTTGTATTGTATAAGGAAGAACAAAATAACCGTCGGCTAATCCTTGCATTAATGCCGATGCTCCTAATCTGTTTGCTCCGTGATCTGAGAAATTTGCTTCTCCGGCAGCATAAAGTCCGGGTATTGTTGTCATTAATTCGTAATCAACCCAAATTCCGCCCATTGTATAATGAATAGCCGGATAAATCATCATTGGTGTTTTGTATGGATTTTCGTCAACAATTTTTTCGTACATTTGGAAAAGGTTTCCGTAGCGTTCGCGTATTTTGTCTTCGCCTAATCTTTCGATTGCCGATTTAAAATCGAGATAAACAGCTTTTCCTGTTCCTACGCCATAACCGGCATCGCAACGTTCTTTAGCTGCACGCGATGCTACATCTCGAGGAACTAAGTTTCCAAAAGCAGGATAACGGCGTTCTAAGTAATAATCACGATTTTCTTCGGGTATTTCGGTTGGTTTTAATTTACCTGCACGTATTGCTTCGGCATCTTCTTTATTTTTAGGAACCCATATTCTTCCGTCGTTACGTAGCGATTCTGACATTAATGTTAATTTTGATTGAAAATCGCCATGAACAGGTATACAAGTGGGGTGTATTTGCACAAAGCATGGATTTGCAAAGAAAGCTCCTTTTTTATATGCTTGCCATGCTGCAGAGCCATTGCTTCCCATTGCATTTGTAGATAAAAAGAATAGGTTGCCATAACCTCCGGTTGCAAGAACAACTGCATGTCCAAAATGACTTTCGATTTTTCCTGTTATCAAATTACGGGTTACTATTCCTCGTGCTTTGCCGTCAATAATAACTAAGTCCATCATTTCGGTGCGATTATATATTTTTACCGTGCCGGCTTCTATTTGTCGGTTTAATGCTCCGTAAGCACCAAGTAATAATTGTTGTCCGGTTTGACCGCGTGCATAGAATGTTCTACTAACTTGTGCTCCTCCAAAAGAACGATTTGCCAATAGTCCTCCATATTCGCGAGCAAAAGGTATTCCTTGTGCAACCGACTGGTCTATAATATCGTTACTTACTGTTGCTAAACGATATACGTTTGCTTCTCGTGCTTTATAATCTCCTCCTTTTATTGTATCGTAAAATAAACGATAAATTGTATCTCCATCGTTTGGATAGTTTTTTGCAGCGTTAATACCTCCTTGTGCTGCTATTGAGTGAGCTCTGCGTGGACTGTCTTGGTAACAGAATGATTTTACTTGAAATCCTAATTCTCCAAAACTTGCTGCAGCTGATGCTCCTGCTAATCCTGTTCCTACAACAATTATATCTATTTTTCTTTTATTTGAAGGGTTCACCAATTTTTGATGAGCTTTATAATTATTCCATTTTTCGGCTAATGGACCTTCAGGTATTTTTGAATTTAATGTAGTCATATCTTATTTATTTTGCAAAAATTAATAAAAATATAGGAATAATTGCAAAACCTAATGCAATTGCAATAGCGTATAAATTTCCTATAACTGTTAATCTTATTCTCCATTTGTCGTTACTCCAACCAATTGTTTGAAATGCCGACCAAAATCCGTGAGATAAATGGAAACCTAATAAAATGGCCCCTAAAATATATAGCCCCGAATAAACATATCCTATAGTTCCTGCATTAAATAAACCTGCAACTAATGCGTATGCATTTTCCATTTTTTCTCCGTCTATATTTACTTCGTTTAATAAGGGAGAACCGGTTACTTTTAGTTTCCAAAAAAAGTTAATTAAGTGTAATACTAAAAATACCAAAACCAAACCTCCTAAAACATACATGTTTTTAGATGCCCAAGAACTTTGATGCGAGTTTGCAACTTTAGCATATTTTTCGCTACCACGAGCTTTTTGATTTTGTAGTGTTAAAATCGATGCATAAATTATATGGACTATAAATCCTAATGCCAAAATGGGTTGCATTACTTGTATTATCGGATTTGTGCCCATAAAATTTGACACTAAGTTAAAGGCTCTGGGTCCAAACAACAACGATAAGTTTGCTGTTAAATGAACCGCTACAAATACAACAAGAAAAAATCCTGTTATACTCATAAAAAACTTCTTACCTATTGAAGAAGATACAACATTGCTCATAATTATATAATTTTAGTTAAACAAAAAATCTTAAATAATTGTCAACAAAAATAAATTTTATTTTTTATATCTTATATGCTTATTAACATAATTAAATTTATTTACTTGATATTTTAATCTAAAAAGAAATTAATTTTTTTAATTTTGTGTTAAATTTTTTCTTATTATGAACTTAATAAATATTAATTCTGAGTTTGACAAATTAAACGATGTAATTTTACATAATCCGGGTCCGGAGATAGAACGAATGACTCCTGAAAATATCGAAAAAGCTTTATATAGCGATATATTAAGTTTGGATATTGCAAATAAAGAGTATTCGTTTTTTAAATCGGTTTTATCAAAAGTTTCTAATACTTACGAGATAAATAATCTTTTAAAAGATATTTTAGAGGATTCTGTTATAAAAAATAATTTGGTTTCTGTTATTTTAGATTTTGAAAAAATTAATATTAAAAAAGAATTTTTATTAGAAAAAAATGCTTTTGACCTTGCAAAAATATTAATCGAGGGTCTTGAGGATACTAATTATAATAATATTTTATATGATAGATATATAATTAAACCTTTGTATAATTTTTATTTTACTCGCGATGCGTCTATATCAATAAATAACAGTGTGCTTATTGGTAATATGGCAAATTTTATTCGTCAACGTGAGGCTATAATTATGGATTTTATTTTTAAAAATCATAATTTATTTAAAGCAAAAACATACAATTCTATTTTTGATAATAATTTTGCAGATGCTAATATTGAGGGGGGTGACATTTTAATTGCCGACAAAAATATTCTTCTTATTGGGAATGGTTTAAGAACATCTAAAAAGGGAATTGATTTTATAATTAATAGTTTAAAAAACGATACGGAGAAACGTCATTTTATTATACAAGAGTTGCCTCATTCGCCCGAATCGTTTATTCATTTGGACATGGTTTTTACTTTGCTTGACAAAGATAGATGCATGATATATGAACCTGTAATATTAAATAAAGGTTTTGATGTTACACATATAATAACCGAAAACGGGAAGGTTATAAAAACTTTTAAGGAGGATAATTTAATAACAACTCTTAATAATTTAGGATTTAATTTAGATGTAGTTTTTTGTGGAGGCAAAAATAATAATTGGTCGCAACAAAGAGAACAATGGCATAGTGGTTCTAATTTTTTTGCTTTTGCTCCAAGTAAAATTATTGGTTATGCCCGTAATTTAAATACTATAGATGATTTAAACAAAAATGGATTTGAGGTTATTACAGCAATTGATTTTATTAATAATAAAAAACACCCTAATGATTATAAAAGAGCTGTTATAACTATAGAAAGTTCTGAGCTTGTTCGTGGTGGAGGCGGAGCTAGATGTATGACAATGCCTGTAAACAGAGGATAATAATTTAAGAATAAAAAATCCGTTAAGATTTTTAACGGATTTTTATATATATTTGGTGTTAATTAAAATTTATATTAAGTTGCACAACTTGCATTAGGGTCTATTTGCACTACTTTTGTTGGATCTAATTTCTCGTTACGTTCGTTTAGAGCATCAATAACTTTTGTTGCTAAATCGTTAAATGCTTTTCCTGTAATACTTTCGTTATTTAGAGCAATAGGATTTCCGTTATCGCCACCTTCGCGAATAGATTGAACCAAAGGAATTTGTCCAAGCAAAGGTATATTTTCTTTTTCGGAAAGATTTTTTAATCCATCTTTACCAAAGATATAATATTTATTATCCGGTAATTCTTCGGGTGTAAACCACGACATATTTTCTATTAGTCCTAAAATAGGAACGTTTATTGTTTCGTTGCGAAACATGCTTATTCCTTTTATTGCATCGGCAACGGCAACTGGTTGCGGTGTGCTTACAATTACGCCTCCCGTAACAGGAATTGTTTGCACCATTGTTAAATGAATATCGCCTGTGCCCGGAGGTAAATCTAAAAGTAAATAATCTAATTCGCCCCAAATTGTATCATTTATAAACTGTTTAAGTGCACTTGTTGCCATTGAGCCTCGCCAAATAATGGCATCTTCGGGTCTTACAAAAAAGGCTATAGATAAAATTTTTACACCGTATTTTTCAATAGGAACAATTTTATCTTTTCCATTTACTTTTTTTAAATAAGGACGTTCTCCCTCTACATTAAACATTTTAGGTATAGACGGCCCATAAATATCGGCGTCTAAAAGCCCTACTTTTGCACCTTTACTTGCCAAAGATACTGCTAAGTTAGAAGCAACTGTTGATTTTCCGACTCCTCCTTTACCCGATGCTACGGCAATAATATTTTTAACTCCTTTTAGCGATTCCTCTTCTTGTGATTTTATTGGTGCTGCCGCTATTTTATTTGCAGTCTTAATATTTGCCTCTATATCGGAACCAACAAGAGCTTTTATTGTTGCCTCGCAAGCTTTTACTATAGATTTTTCGAATGGAGAATTGGCATTAGGAAAAATAATTGTAAAACTTATTTTTTTTCCTTCGATTTTTAAATCAGAAACCATGTTTAAAGATACTATATCCATATTTTTATCAGGATAACGAACTTTACCCAAAGCTTCCAATACTTTTTCGCGTGTATATTCCATAATTATTATTTTTTTTACAAAGGTAAACTAATTTAGATTAATTATATATTAGGATCCCAAAAATGTTTATTAAAATCTAAAATTTTATCTTTTTTAACATAAATACCTTCGCTCTCTAGTAATTCTTTCATAGTATTTTTACCTTCAAAATATTTTTTACCTGTTAAAATGCCAAATCTATTAACGACTCTATGTGCAGGTATAGAGAAACCTTTATTTTTAAAATAAGCATTTAATGCCCAACCAACCATTCGCGATGCCTTAGGAGATGATATGTATTTTGCTATTGCCCCGTATGTTGTTACTCTACCAAAAGGTATTTTTTCTACAACTTTATAGACTTTATTAAAAAAATTATCTGACATAATTTTCAAATTATATTTGGATTAAAAGCATCTTTAATGTGTTTAATCTCGGTTTTGTTTTTGTTTAAGATTATTGATATTACGTCGAATCTTGTATCTAAGTTAATATTATTTTTTTCGATATAATTTTGTGTTGCTTCAATTAAAAATTGTTGTTTTTTAAAATTAACAGCCTCCTCAGGCATTCCAAAATAATCGGAACTACGTGTTTTTACTTCTACAATAATAAGTTCTTTATTTTTTATACAAATAATATCTATTTCTTTTTTGTTAAAAAACCAATTTGTCTCAAGTATTTTATATCCTTTTGATATTAAATATTTGTATGCTAATTTTTCGCCTTTATCACCAAAAATCTTATTTTTACTCATAAAAAAAATTATATAACAAATAAAAGTAATATAATTTGTAAAATATTAAAAAAAAATTACATAACTTTGTAGCATCAATTCAAAAAACACACACAATTAAAATGAAAAAAGTAAAATATTATTTAATATTCTTAGTATTTTTAATAGGATTGCCCGTATTTTCGCAGCCTAAAAAATCTCCTGATTTACAAAAACCGTCTTTAGAAAATTCTTTCGAAGGAAAAATTGATTTTGTTTGGGAAAAATATCAAGATACAACAAATTATTCTTACATAGTTAAAGGTAGAAAAGTTAGATTGGAAACTTACGATAATTGTAGTTGCAAAAAACCCAACTGGATAATTTTTGACCTTGATGCCGGAACAATAACCGCGTTTGAAGCTTCGCGAAAAATTTATAAAAACATTTTAACAAAAAAATATATAAAAGAACCATCGGAAGATTTTAAAATTATTGCAGGTGACAATGTTAGAAATACAAAATATATAAATGGTTATAAATGTTACCAATGGCGAGTAAAAAATGTTAAAGAAAATTCTGAAGTAGCTTTTTGGGTAGCTTTTGATAATTTTAATTTTTTTACCGATTTTTTAAAACTATGGAATCGTCGCGAGAAACATGCCCGTTATTTTTTGCAAATACCTAATACTACAGGATATTTTCCAATGTTATCGGTTGAAAGAACTGTATTACGAGAAGTAAAACAACGTTTAAAAGTTACAAAAATTACAAAAAAACCTATTCCCGATTCTATGTTTGAGATTCCTAAGGGATTTGTTAATTACGATAATTAAAAAAACAGGTAAGTTTAACTTACCCGTTTTTATTATACTATTTGTAAATAATAGTTATCTTATTAATGTTACCGGTCCTGTTTTTATTAATCCGTTTCCTAAGTTAATAATATATAAATATCCTGCAACAGGTAATGGTTTTCCTTTATAAGTTCCGTCCCATTGATTTGATGTTGTTTTGTAATCGTAACCACTTCCCTCGAAAGTAAATACTTCGTTTCCCCAACGGTTAAAAATTTGTATTTTTATATTTTTATAAGCCTCTATGTTTATAATATTCCAAGTATCATTATAACCATCGTTATTTGGTGTAATTGCTGATGGAATTTGTAAAGGTATAT
>JALSQC010000251.1 GCA_026985625.1 Bacteroidales bacterium
CTCATCGTTAATAAACAAAACAATTAAAGAAATTAATTTTAGAGGAAAATACGATGCAGCAATAATTGCAATACATAGAAATGGCGAAAAAATTAAAGGAAAAATAGGTAACATTAAACTTAAAGCAGGCGATGTATTATTACTAATATCAGGTCCCGACTTTATTAATAGAACAAGCGATATTATAGACTTTTATTTTATATCAAAAATTAAAGATATAAAAAAACAAGAAGCATATAAAATAATTATACTGATAGGAGGCACCGGACTTGCAATATTACTATCGGCAATTGGAGTAATATCGTTATTTATGGCTTTAATAATATTATTTATATTAATACTATCGTTTAAAATAGCATCGCCAAAAGATGTACATAAAAACATCGATTACAACTTGGCAATAATTATAGCAATGGCAATGGCAATAGGAACCGCAATGATAAAAACCGGATTTGCAGACCTTATAGGCGATTTTATAATAAAAATGTTAATGCCTTTTGGAACAATTAGTTTATTGTTCGGAATTTATATGATAACAGCACTCTTAGCCGCATATACAACAAATCAAGCAGCCGTTGCAATGATATTTCCAATATCGCTTACGGTAGCATTAAATCAAAATCTAAATCCATTACCATTTATTTTAGTAGTATCGTTTGCTGCTGCAGCTAACTTTATGACACCAATAGGATACCAAACAAACCTAATGGTTTACGGACCCGGAGGATATAAATTTAAAGATTTCTTTAGGATAGGAGCACCTTTAACAATTATTTATATGATAGTTGCTGTAACAATTTTATATTACATTTATTTTTAGTAAAAGCTAATATCTGAACTTATTTTTTCGTTTAATTTTAAGATTTGCCTTAGATTCCTCTTTAGCAAAAAGTCGTTCTATATTTTTTTGATGTGTAAAAAGCAGTAATACTGATATTATAAGCGAAAAAATTATTAACGATAAAGTTGTTGTCTCAAAAATTACAATTATTAAAATAGGAAACGAGAACCCCGCAATCATCGAGCTTAGCGAAACATACTTGCTTATTATTAAAGTTATAACAAATATACCTGCAGATATTGCTGCTGCCAAAGGATGCAAAGCAATTACAATACCTAAAAGAGTAGCAACACCTTTTCCGCCCCTAAAACCAACATAAATAGGAAAAATATGTCCTAATAAAGCCGATATACCAAATAAAAGTTCAATATTTATATACCAACCGCTTTGTGGAATATAATAGTTAGAAAAATAAATTAAATGAACTGCTGCCCAACCTTTTAAAACATCAATAATAAAAACAGGAATACCGGCTTTTATACCTAAAACACGAAATGTATTTGTTGTTCCTGCATTTCCGCTACCATGTTCGCGTATATCTATACCATAAAATATGCGTCCTATCCAAACCGATGTTGGAATAGAACCTAAAAGATAAGATACAATAACTCCTAAAATATTAAATAGTATGGGCGAACCGTATGTCGAAAACAATTTATAACCTCCTTTTTAATCAGCCCAAATTAAATAAAATTAGAGCAGTTTACCAAATTGCTAATTATTAATTTTTTTGTCTTTTTTTGTTTTATAACCTAAAACACCACCTAAAACCATTCCCCATAATGTCATATAATAAGGATTAGATTTTATTGCACAAGTCCCTGATTTACAACCTATAAAATAATAATATGCAAAGCCGGATACGCCTCCGATAATAATAAAAATTAAAAAGCGATAAATATAGATTTTATTAAAAAGTTTCATTTGTTTATAATTTTGTATTTTATTAATATTCAATAAGTTGTAATAAATATTTAACCAAAATGATTATGCTTGATATTTTTAGTTTAATAAACAAAAATATTAAACTTTATTAAATTAATTATTTTAAAATATAAAAAAACAATATTATATGTTATTTTCGTTTTTAATTAAAAATAAATTCAATTAAATTGTATGACAAAGAAAATAGTTTTTTTAATATTTATTACATTAATAACTGTTAATAAAAATTTAAAAGCACAAAACATATACAATTTAAATACAGGTAAAGACAGTTTAAATACACTTTTTAGCGAACTTTTTACCTTTGATGGAACTCGATACACAAAGCCCGACAGCGATAAAATAAAAATAAACAAACAAATTTTAAATTATTTTAATACCGTGCTCAATATCGATAGCTCGTTTTTTTATAAATTTAATATAAAAAAAATAGGCTCAATATATTCCGACGATAAGCTTGTTAGATTAATAACATGGAATATAAAACTATCTAACGGAGAATATAAATATTACGGATTTGTAATGCATAAAAAAAATAAAAAATCAAAACCAAAAATTT
>JALSQC010000252.1 GCA_026985625.1 Bacteroidales bacterium
TTTTCTTTTGATATCAATACAGATACCTATACCAAACTTTATGATTTTGACAGCAATGTTTCAGGTAGCAATCCATACAGTTATTTAACCGATGCAGGAAACAACACCCTGTTAGGAATAAGTAATACAGGAGGCACCAATGGCGACGGAACTTTATATAAATACGATATTGTTAATGATACTATAGAGGTGCTTTGGAATTTTGACAACATTAATTTTGGTAAAGGACCAAGAGGAGGATTATTAAAAGCAACAAACGGTAAATTTTACGGACTTACTTATTCGGGTGGAGCAAATAGTTTAGGAACATTATACGAATATGATATGCAAACACCATTATTTACAAAAAAATTTGATTTGGATTCAATCAATGGTTCTTCCCC
This sequence comes from Bacteroidales bacterium, assembly GCA_026985625.1. Classification (GTDB taxonomy): domain Bacteria; phylum Bacteroidota; class Bacteroidia; order Bacteroidales; family JAFGXI01; genus JALSQC01. The sequence continues at coordinate 384 of JALSQC010000252.1, forward strand.
TGTATATACTCATTTAATAGAGATTACTTATACACCTGTTAACTCAAGCGATATTTCTTACATATCATCAAAAGTGCTATTATATCCAAATCCTACAAATGGTATTGTTTTTATACAAGCTCCTAAAACTGTAAGTAATTATAAACTTTATGACATTTCGGGTAGATGTATCAAAAAAGAACAATTATACGCTAATAAATTTTACTTAAATATTACAGATAAAGCAGGATTTTATTTATTAGAATTAACATTTAAAAATGGGCAAAAAGAAATAATCAAGATTATTAAAAAATAATTATAAGATTATATTTGATAATGAGATTATGGGCAATTAATATTTATTAGTTTTTTTTATATTGTTATCAAAATATATTTCAATGTTTTATTATTTTTTTTACAATTATTCCTTTTGATGTTGTTACTTGAACAAAGTAAATACCTTTTGATAAATTATTTAAACCAACAACAAAATTCTCGATATCATTTAAGTTTTGTTTTGTTAATACAATTTTTCCGTTTGCGTTAACGATATCAATTTTATCTACACCTTTACCTTTGATACTTATATTTGAAACTGACGGATTGGGAAAAATTTTAATATTAGGAACTGTTTCGGTATGTATTTGTTTAGTTGACAATATTAGTCCGGTCATCGACATTCGTTGAAACCAAATATTTAATTTACCGTTTCTTGTATCTCCCCAAACAGCATTTAAAGTATCATTAATTAATTTTATACACATAAAGTCATTTCCTGAGAATGATAATATGGTATCGTATGGAATAATGTTATCTGATATTTTAAAATTAGAAGAAAAATTAGTAGAATCTTTACTTCTAACAGCTCCCCATATTTCTGAAGATGTTGTATATGTTGAATCTGTTCCATTGCGTCTATCTCGCCAAGATACTACAAGGTCTCCATCGTTATCAAAATCAGCCCAAACTAAATCTTGCATTTTGTTATTGCCTATTGGGTCGTCATTTATTCTTGTTGCTACTGACCAATTAACTCCTTTATCAAAACTTTCACGCATAAAAACATCAATATCGCCATAATCAACTCCTAAATAAAAAAATGCCAAGTGATTAGCATCTGAATGGTCTGTTATTAATAAATATCCTTTTTTTGCAAGAGAGTCTGTTACATTTGATATCGAAGAAAAAACCGTATTATACGCAAAAGTATTTCCGCTATTTTGTGATGATGCAATAATATATTGAGGATAAGTATTTTGAGACGGAACATAACTCGAATAAACTGCATAAAAAGTGCCATCAGATGCTACGCAATTTGATGCTAAAGGTTGAGGTATTATGTTTCCAGCAAGCCAATTTATTGTATCTAAATATCTATGTTGAAATGAATTACCCCCATCTGACGAAACACAAAAATAAGGATGATAGGGTGGAGGTAAATACCCGAAAACAGTAGGCGGAATTGTTGTTATGTATATATTTCCTTCGTTTATTCCTCCTGACCTATCTATACTAATCCAAGGCCTGTCAATAGGTTTTTGGGTATCGGAGTTTGCATTTATAACTTCAACAGCGTTTCCCCAAGTTAAACCACCGTCAGTTGATTTAACAACAAAAACAGCTCCCGAAGTTGAGTCTTTATCAAAATCAATAAACGACAAAAAAATATTACCCGAATTATCAAAAGCCAGCGAAGGGTCAGCACTTCCATATAAAGTATTGGTATGAGGTATATAATTTAACGAGCTCCAAGTTTGTCCACCGTTAAAAGTTACTTTTGTTTTAATATACGATTTGGTGTATGGAAAATAACCCATCCAAGCCACAACCATGTGTTGTGAATTATTTGGATTTACGGCAATAAACGGTTCTCCGTCAAAAATATTTCCGTTTGATATATTTTGGTTTTGGCTGTAAGCAAAGTTATACAAAAATAAAATTGATATAATTATTAAAATTTTTCTCATTGTTATTTAATTTTAT
>JALSQC010000253.1 GCA_026985625.1 Bacteroidales bacterium
AAAAAATATTTTTTCAAATATACATTAAAAAGATAATGTTTGTAATTATTTAAAAAAATAATTAAAATTGATAGTAAAAAATAATTAAAATAAATATTTTTACATATTAAAAATAAAAAAACAATTTAAAACAATGAAATTTTTTATTGATACGGCAAATCTTGCACAAATAAGAGAAGCTCAAGAATTAGGAATTCTTGACGGAGTAACAACAAACCCTTCGTTAATGGCTAAAGAAGGAATAAAAGGCGAAGAAAATATTTTAAAACATTACAAAGACATTTGTGAAATTGTTGATGGACATGTTAGTGCCGAAGTAATTTCTACAGAATTTAACGGAATGATATCCGAAGGCGAAAAATTAGCAGCTTTACATCCGCAAATAGTTGTTAAAATACCGGCAACAAAAGATGGTATAAAAGCAATTAAATATTTTTCCGATAACGGAATTAACACAAATTGCACATTAGTTTTTTCGGTAGGACAAGCTCTTTTGGCTGCAAAAGCGGGAGCAACTTACGTTTCGCCGTTTGTTGGCAGATTAGACGATATATCTAACGATGGAGTTGAGCTTATCGAACAAATAGTTTATTTATACAAAACATATAATTTCGAAACACAAGTTTTAGCAGCATCGATACGTCATACAATGCATATAATTCAATGTGCCGAGGTAGGAGCCGATGTAGCAACCTGTCCGCTAAATGCAATATTAGGATTATTAAAACACCCACTTACCGACTCGGGATTACAAAAATTTTTAGACGACTATAAAAAAGTAAACGGATAATGTTTATTAAAATATATTCGCAAAACCCTAATCAAAAAGACATTCTAAAAGCTGTTAAAATTTTAGAAAAAGGAGGAATAATAATTTATCCTACCGATACAGTTTACGGTATAGGTTGCGATATATATAATCAAAAAGGAATAGAGCAAATATCAAAAATAAAAAATATTAAACCCGGAAAAGCAAACTTTTCATTTATTTGTTACGACATAAGTCATGTATCGGAATTTACAAAACCCGTTGATAACGATATATTTAAAATGATGAAGAAAAACCTACCCGGACCATTTACTTTTATCTTAAAAGCAAACAATAAAGTTCCAAAATTTTTTAAATCAAAAAAAAATACCGTAGGCATAAGAATACCCGATAATAATATTATTCGAGAGATAGTTAAGGAATTAGGACACCCCATATTAACAACATCATTAAAAGATGACGACGAAATTATAGAATACACAACCGACCCCGAACTTATAAACGAAAAATTTAAAGATAAAGTTGATTTAATAATAGATGGAGGTTACGGGGGAAATATAGCCTCAACAATAGTAGATTGCTCTAATAACGAAATTAAAATAATAAGAGAAGGAAAAGGAGAATTAATTTAAAAAAAAATGTCAAAAGAAATAACATATAAAACAGCAGAACAATTAGGATTAAACCAAGAAGAGTTTAATCAAATAATTAAAATTTTAGGACGCACTCCAAATTTTACCGAATTAAGTATTTTTTCGGTAATGTGGTCGGAACATGCATCGTATAAAAACTCAATAAAATGGCTAAAAACTTTACCTCGCGAGGGAGAGCAATTACTTGTTGAAGCAGGCGAAGAAAATGCCGGATTAGTAGATATAGGCAATAATATGGCATGTGCTTTTAAAATAGAATCGCATAATCATCCATCGGCAGTAGAACCTTATCAAGGAGCAGCTACCGGTGTAGGAGGAATAAATCGCGATATTTTTACTATGGGAGCACGTCCTATTGCTCAATTAAACTCGTTACGTTTTGGAAATATAAAACTCGATAAAACAAAATGGTTACTTAAAGGTGTTGTTAAAGGAATAGCCGATTATGGTAATGCTTTTGGAGTTCCGGTTGTTGCCGGAGAAACTTTTTTTGACGAAAGTTACAATACAAATCCTTTAGTAAATGCAATGTCGGTAGGTGTATTAGAAAAAGGAAAAATGATATCGGCAATATCAAAAGGCGAAGGTAATCCGGTTTATATAGTAGGTTCGTCAACAGGTAAAGACGGAATACACGGAGCAACATTTGCATCTGCTGATTTAAACGAAAATTCTGCCGACGATTTACCTTCGGTTCAAGTAGGAGATCCTTTTCAAGAAAAACTTTTGTTAGAAGCCACTCTTGAACTTGCAAAAACCGATGCTATTGTAGGCATGCAAGACATGGGAGCTGCAGGTATTATTTGCTCTACATCAGAAATGTCAGAAAAAGGAAAATCCGGAATGAAAATATATCTCGATAAAGTTCCGTTGCGACAAAAAAATATGGAACCTTTTGAGATTCTTTTATCCGAATCGCAAGAACGAATGTTAGTTGTTGTAAAAAAAGGAAAAGAAAAAATAGTAGAAGATATTTTTGATAAATGGGATTTAAACTGCAAAATTATAGGAGAAGTTACAAACCAAGACAAGTTAGAGTTTTATATGAACAATAAACTTGTTGCCGAAGTTCCCGCATCGGTTCTTGTGCTTGGAGGAGGAGCCCCTGTTTACGAACGCGAATATAAAGAACCCGCATATTACAAAGAATATAAAAAATTTAATATTAACGACGTTCCAGTTCCCGACGATTTAAAACAAGTTGCTATTGATTTAATCCGTAACCCTAATATTGCATCAAAAAAATGGATAGTAGAACAATATGATACAATGGTAGGAACACGAAATATGGAAACAAATTTTCCATCGGATGCAGGAATTGTTAATATTAAAGATACCGATAAAGCCTTGTCGCTTACTGTTGATTGTAACGCAAGATATGTAAAAGCCGACCCCGAAAAAGGAACATCTATTGCAGTTGCCGAGGCAGCACGAAACATTGTTTGTTCGGGAGGTAAACCACTTGCTATTACAAATTGTTTAAATTTTGGAAATCCTTATAATCCCGAAGCTTTTTGGCAATTTGTAGGAGCAATTAAAGGAATGGGTGCTGCTTGTAAAAAGTTTAATACACCGGTTACCGGAGGAAATGTTAGTTTTTATAATCAAACACAAATTAAAGGAAAAATCGAACCCGTTTTACCAACTCCAACAATAGGAATGTTAGGATTAACCGAAAAGCAAAATAAAATGTCTATGGCTTTTCAGCATAAAGGAAGTATGATTTTTTTAATAGGAGAATCTAAAAACGATATATCGTCGTCGGAATATTTGGTATCGATACATAAAATTAAAGAATCGCCGGCTCCATATTTTAATATAGACGAAGAATATAAAGTGCAAGATGTTACACAAAAATTAATACAAAATAAACTAATTTGTTCTGCACACGATGTTTCCGATGGAGGATTATTTATAACACTTCTAGAATCGGCAATAATTAACGATTTGGGATTTGATATAACAAGCGATGCCGAGGTTAGATTAGACGCTTTTCTTTTTGGCGAGGCTCAAGGCAGGATAGTTGTTAGTGTTTTACCAAAAAACGAAGACAAATTTATAGATTTTATGATAAAAGAAAACGTTCCTTTCTCGACATTAGGACATGTAACAAAAGACCAAATAAGAATAGACGATGAATCGTTCGGATTTATAAAAGACCTTAAAAAAGAATATTTTACAACTTTAGAAAAACTTATAAATAAATAAAAATTGATAGTAAAACCTTATGATAATGACGAGGCAACTAAAAAAACTTTAGTTGCCTTAATGTTTGATAATATCTCGCGAAAATATGATTTTTTAAATCATTTTTTATCGTTGGGAATAGATAAAATTTGGCGAAAAAAAGCAATAAAAATGCTTAACGAATATAAAAATGCAAATATTTTGGACGTGGCAACAGGAACAGGCGATTTTGCAATAGCAGCACTAAAACTTAATCCCAAAAAAGTTATAGGAATTGATATATCAAAAGGAATGTTAAAATATGGAAACATAAAAATAGCAAAAAAAAATATATCAAACATAACATTACAATATGGTGATTCAGAAAATATGGATTTTGACGATAAATCTTTTGATGTTATTACCGTAGGTTTTGGTGTTAGAAATTTCGAAAATCTCGAAAAAGGATTAAAAGAGTTTTATAGAGTTTTAAATGATAATGGAGCAGCAGCAATTCTTGAGTTTTCGAAACCACGAAAATTTCCGGTAAAACAATTATATAAATTTTATTTTAATAATATTTTGCCATTTCTTGGAAAATTGTTTTCTAAAGACAAATCGGCTTATACTTATCTGCCTAAATCGGTTGAAGCTTTTCCCGAAGGCAAAGAATTTATTGATATTTTAAAAAAAACAGGATTTAAAAAAATTATCGAAAAACGCTTAGCTTTCGGTATAGCAAGTATTTATTTTGCAAAAAAAAAATAATTTTATATTTTAAAAATATAAAACAATAAATATATGAAAACATCTAAAATTTTACTAAACACGATATTAATATTTGTTGTGTTAACAATATTCTCGTTTACAACAAATAAAAGTTTAAAAAAACAACACGAAGTAAAAATTACAACCGATTATGGCGATATAATAATAAAATTATATAACGAAACTCCAAAACATCGCGATAATTTTTTAAAACTTGTAAAACAAAATTTTTACGATAGCACCTTATTTCATAGGGTAATTAAAGATTTTATGATACAAGGCGGAGATCCTGAATCAAAAAATGCACCTGCCGGAAAACTACTTGGCAATGGTGGCCCCGGATATACTATTCCTGCCGAGATTAATCCTAAATTATATCATAAACGAGGAGTAATAGCAGCAGCACGAGAGGGCGATAATGTAAACCCCGAAAGAGCATCATCGGGTTCTCAATTTTATATTGTATGGGGAAAAACATTTACAAGTCAGCAATTAAAAAATTTCGAAAAACAAATATATTATACCAACAGACAACTTTTTACAATGAATTTTATGAATAATCCTAAAAACAAAAATATACGAGATAAATTAGATTCGTTAAAATTATCGGGAAATACAAAAGAATTTCAGAACTATGCAATAAAAATACAGGAACAAATAAATACAGATTTTAACAAATTACCACAATTTAAGTTCTCGGCAGAACAAATAAAAACTTACGAAACCATAGGAGGAACACCTCACCTCGATGGTAGTTATACAGTATTTGGCGAGGTTGTTAAAGGTTTAGATGTAGTAAAAAAAATAATTAATCAACCAACCGATAAAAATAACAGACCTTTAAAAGATATTAAAATGAGCATGAAAATTATAAAATAATTTTATAACATCTAATAAATATTTTACATTTGCAAAAAAAATAAAAATGAGCAACGAACAAAATATACAAGATATATCAAATCAAAAATCAGGAAAAGGAGCATATATAACAATTATTGTTATACTATTTATATCGGTAATGGTTTTAGGTTGGTTGTATTATCAAGAAACACAAAAAGCAAAAAATGTTGTTATAAAATTAAATAAAACTACAAACGAAAAAGAAGAAGTAAATAACCAGTTAAACGAGTTGTTAACACAATACGACGATTTAAAAACAAATAATGTAGAACTAAATGCAAAATTAGACTCACAAAAAGTTAAAATCCAACAAATGATTGAGGATTTAAAAAAAGTAAAAGCTACAAATCGTTGGAAAATAAACGAGTATAAAAAAGAACTAAAAACTCTTCGCGAGATAATGAAAAGTTACATTGTGCAAATAGACTCGCTAAATACTCGAAATAAAATACTAACAACCGAAAACATAAAAGTAAAACAACAATTTAATAATCAGAAAAAGAAAAATATAGAATTATCAAAGAACAACGAGGAATTAACAAATGTTGTTTCTGTTGCAAAAAAAATAACACTTAGAGGTCTTACTGCAACACCAATTAATAAAAGGTCAAAGCCCGTAAAAAAATTAAAAAAATTAAAAAAAATAAAAGTTTGTTTTACCTTAATGGAAAACAAAGTTGCCGAAGCCGGAAAACGATACGTTTACATAAGAATTGCACGTCCCGATGAGATAGTTTTTTCTCATGGCGAGAATCAATTATTCGATTACAAGGGCAATAAAATAGTTTATACCGAAAAACGCGAAATAGATTATCAAAACAAAGATTTATCGACTTGCGTTTATTGGAAAAAAGATCAAGACCTTATACCCGGAAAATATTTTGTCGATGTTTTTATAGATGGCGAAAATATAGGAACAACCTATTTTTCGTTAAAATAAAACGCTTATGCGATTTTTTTTAATTGTATTTTTTTTTATTATATCCGTAATTAATTTGTTTTCGCAATCTAATTATTTACCGTTAAATAATGTCGAAATTAGCCGTTACGAAAATATTTTATACAGTAATTCTACAATTCATACATCTATTAAACCTTATTTTTACAGAGATATAAAAACCGTAATAGACAGTTTTAAAAAAAACGATACGTTAAAAAATATTATAAAAACCATTAATTTGATAAATATAAAAACCGATAAATCAAATTTAACTATAAATCCTGTTTTATCTCTTGGTTCAAATTTTACTACAAAACAGTTTTATTATTATTTATCTTACGGAGCAAGCTTAAACTCTAATATAACAAAACAATTAAGTATAAATATAAATTTTTATAAAAACACTTATACTTTTTCCGACGATACTCGTAGTTTTATAGACTCAACACTTATAATTCCTCATAACGGAACATTTTTAAACAAAAAAAACGGCAGATATAATTTTTTAACAACAACAGGATATATATCATACTCGCCATCGAAATATTTTAATTTTCAGCTTGGACGCGATAAAAATTTTTTTGGCGACGGATATCGTTCGTTACAATTAAGCGATAACTCAAATTATAATCCGTTTTTAAAAGGTAGCGTAAAAGTGTGGAAAGTAAAATATACAATAATATATTCGTTACTTAAAGATGTAAATACAAACATAAACTATAATAACTTACAAAAAAAATACGATGTTGTTCATTATTTAAGTTGGAACGTAAATAAACGTTTAAATTTTAATTTATTCGAGACAGTTGTATGGAATAATGGCGATTCAATTTATACGCGAGGTTACGACGTTAATTATTTAAATCCAATAATATTTTTTCGTCCTGTAGAATATTCGGTTGGTTCCCCCGATAATGTTTTAATGGGAGGAGGTTTAAAACTTAGAATTTTTAAAAATACACACCTTTACGGACAATTTATTTTAGACGAATTTAAACTTGCCGAAATAAAAGCAAAAACAGGATGGTGGGCAAATAAATACGGATATAATGCAGGATTAAAAACATTTAATTTTTTGAACATAAAAAACTTATATCTCCAGGTCGAGTATAATTATACACGTCCGTTTATATACTCGCACAATACATCGTTAGAATGTTATGGCAGTTATTCGCAACCTTTGGCACACCCTTTAGGAGCAAATTTTACCGAGTTTATAGCAATTGTAAGATATAATATGCCAAGGTTAATTATCGAGGCAAAATTATTAAATGCAAAATACGGAACAAATAAAGACTCTATAAATGTAGGACAAAATATACATTTGCCAAATCAAATTAACACAAACATTTATGGGAACTATACACACCAAGGCGATTTGCATAACTCGCTTATTAGCGATATAAATATATCGTATTTATTAAATAAAGATATGCATTTTTATTTTAATGCCGGAATTAGAAATTATCACCTTGTTTCTGATGACGAAAAACAAAAAACAACAATTATTTTTTTAGGATTTAAAACAAATTTATATAATTACAACGGATTTTATTAATTGTAAAACAAAAGTGCCGATTTAAACTCACATTCCTTTTTTATGTATATAAAATATCGGTATTCTTAAAATTTTTTAATATTTTATTTTTTTAAATTTAATGCCGTTAATTATCATATTAAGCTCGCCGTTATCGTCAAAAGGTTCTTTGTTAATTATAAAGATTTTTTCTATACCAAAAAGCCCTATTTTAAAACCACTATCGTTAAACATAACGTTTCCTCCGGTAACCGACGAATTAGAAAATTTAAAACTACCGCCTCCATCGGCAGATATTGTAAAAGAAATATCGCCCGGAGCAATCCATGTGCCCGAATATTTTAATTGAGACTCTTTTAACGGTGTTCTTTTTCCTCCATTACACGATAATAATATTAACGAAACAAATAATATTAAAACATAATTTTTCATATTAATTAAATTAATAGTAATACAAATTTAATTATAAAATAAAACAATAAACTAAGTAAAATCACGTAAATTTATTTTTATATAAAAAATGTAACATATTTGTATAAAACTACGTAATGTTATTTTGATGATTCCCAAAATATTTATAAATACCAACAGCGATTTTTTGCCTGTTATTAATTTACTTAAATCTAAAAAAATTGATTTCGATATTTTAGATTATATCGATAAATATATTATAAATGCTTATTCTTATTATTTTATAAGTTTTAACAAAATATCCGAAAAAGAATTAACATTGTTACAAAAATCTAAACTTTGTGATAATATTTATATTTTAATATCCGAGAAACAACCAAACGATATTATAAATCTGCTTAAATTAGGTTTTAAAAATATATTTTTTGATATAAATAATTTTATAAACAAAATAGAAAACATAAAACCCATAGCTCTTAGTAATAACATCTTGTCGGACATAATAGATAAAGCCGAAGAGTCTATAGTTATAACAGATATCAATGGAGATATTATTTACGTTAATAAAAAAATTGAAAAATTAACGGGTTATTCTTACGAAGAATCTATAGGCAAAAATCCACGAATTTTAAAAACCGATTTTCACGATAATAAATTTTATAAAGATTTGTGGGAAACAATATCATCGGGAGAAATTTACGAATGCGAATTTAAAAATAAAAGAAAAAACGGAACATATTATTGGGAATTTGCTCGTATAAGTCCTGTTTTCGATAATAATGGAGTAATACAATATTATTTTGCCGTAAAAAAAGATATTACTCAAGAAAAAGAAATTACAAAAAATTTTCAATTACATAAAGAGTTAATTTCGTCAATACATAATTTTACCAGCGACTTTTTTTGCATACAAGATGCCAATAATAAATGGGTATTTGCAAATAAAAATTTATGTAATATTTTTGGGATAAGCGAAACCGATTATTTTAACAAAACCGATATAAAATTATCAAAAATTATAAAAAAAAATAAAGCTGCCTTCGAAAAATGTTTATTTTATAACAAAATAGTAAGCACAAAACAAGATAAAGAGATTTTTAATGCACGAGCATCTTTTGATGACAAAGAAATAGTTATTAATTTTTTAAAAACACCTATTTTTAATATCGATGGAACAAAAAAAGCAATAATAACAACAGGCAGAGATATTAGCGATATTATAAAACTACAAAATCTTTTAGAATCGGAAAAAGAAAAAGCTGAAAAAGCAAATAAATTAAAATCTTTTTTTATTTCTAATATAAGTCACGATTTACGCTCGCCTTTAAATGCAATTTATGGTTTTACCAATATTTTATTAAATGATAAATCTATAAACTCAAATGCACAAAAATATTTAAACCTTATTAAAGATAGCAGTTCCACTATTCTTAATATGCTAAATGATATTTTAGACATATCGAGGTTAGAAAACAATAAAATAACTATTAAAAAAACAAATGTTCTTGTTTATCTTGTTTTGTTAGAGATTTTTGAACAAAATATTATATATGCTCAAAAAAAACATTTAGAGCTTATATTAGATTATAAAATTGATAAAAATTTTCAAATATTATCCGACGAATTAAGATTAAAACA
>JALSQC010000254.1 GCA_026985625.1 Bacteroidales bacterium
AACGAAAATACACTTAAACGATTTCTATTATTTTTGGCTAAGACAACAATGTTTTTAATTTTTAACAGTTTATCGAATATAATTTTATTTATTTCGTTCTCGCGTTCTTCGATTTTTTTGCAATTCATTTTTTGTTTTAGCTTAATTACCAAAGCTGTGCGTATTGTTTGTAAAAAAGCGGGGGTTCCTGCATCTTCGCGTTCTTCTATCTCGTCAACAAAAGCATATTCGTTCCACGCATTTGTCCATTTAACTATTCCTCCGCCGGTATGGTCGGGGATTTTATTATTATACAATTTTTTATTAAAAATTAAAACTCCTGCAGAACCCGGTCCTCCTAAAAATTTATGAGGCGAAAAAAATATTGCATCTAAATATGATAGTTTATCGTTTTTGGGGTGCATATCTATATTGACATAAGGAGCCGATGCTGCAAAATCTACAAAACAAAAAGCATTATTTTTGTGTGCTATGCTTGCAATTTTTTTATAATCTGTTTTTATTCCCGTAATATTTGATGCAGCCGAAACCGATACTATTTTATATTTACGATTTTTGTTTTCGGTTAAAATTTTTTTTAGATTATCGAAACTAAAATTATTTTCTTTATCGGGTTTTACAATAATAACATCGGCTATTGTTGTTAACCACGATGTGTGATTAGAATGGTGTTCCATATGCGACACTATTACAAGAGGAATATCTTCGGGCAAAAGATGTTTTTTTTCGAAATATTTACCGTCGTATTTAAAACCTAAAATACGTATTAATTTATTAACGGCACCGGTCATTCCTCTACCTGCATTTATTAAAATATCGTCATTATTTGCGTTTACATGTTTCTTTATTATTTTTTTTGCATAATGATACGATTTTGTAATAATTGTTCCTGTTTCGCTGGTCTCGGTATGTGTATTTGCAACATACGGTCCAAAATCGTTTGTAATTTTTTTCTCTATATCGCTGTATAATCTGCCTGATGCTATCCAATCGGTATAAATAATTTGTTTTTTTCCGTATGGGGTATCAAACGTTTTATTTAATCCTATAATTTTTTTGGCAAATGGGGCAAAATGTTTCTCAAGTTCTGTCATACCATTAATTTCGATTAGATAATTTTGCAATTAATTTTAAAAACTCTATATATAACCATATTAATGTTATCATCAGGCTAAAAGCCGAATACCATTCCATATATTTTGGTGCTCCCATTTTTTCGCCTGTAGCAATAAAATCGAAATCTAAAACTAAATTTAATGCTGCAATAACTACAACAAAAAGACTAATGCCAATACTTAATCCGCTACTATCGTATAAAAAACTAAGATTTGCTCCAAACATTCCTGCAATCCACGAGAAAAGATACATTAAAGCTATTCCTCCTGTTGCGGCAAACACTCCCATTCTAAATTTTTGTGTTACTTTTATAATTCCTGTTTTATAAAAAAACAATAACGAGAATAATGTTGTTAATGTTAAAGCAACTGCTTTTATTACTATTCCGGGATACATTGCTTCGAAAAAACCCGATAACGAGCCAAGAAAAAGTCCCTCGATAATAGCATAAACAGGAGCTAAAACAGGAGCTAATTTTTTAACAAAAATAATTATTAACGATATAACAAATCCTGCTATACCTCCTATTAGCATCCACGGCGAAACTCGCGACATTGCAAGCTCTATGGTAGGTTCTGAAAAAAACAATTTCCATGTATAAGTTGCTCCCAAGATAACTAACAGCGTTAACAAAAAAGTTTTGTTTGCTGTTCCTTGAACTGTCATTGTTGATGTTGTTTTGTCGGCAAGCGATTTTTCGAAAACTTTTTTTCCTAATGCCGGATTTGACGATTTTCCAAACATAATTATATTATTTTTTAGTTAAACATAGATTTTATTATTTCGTCGGTTAATTCTAACAAAACGTCGTGACTTATCCATTTAGCCGATTTATTGTTTTGTTCGCCTATTTTTTTTGCAAGCTCAATAGCTTTTTGGTTTAGATTTTTATTTCGTCGTCCTATTTTTCGTAAAGCTAAACTTATTGATTTTTTTAAAAATATATTATCGGTTGTTGATAAATCGTATATAAAATTAAAATACGATAAAAATTCTTTGTCGCTTATTAATTTGTCTCGCATTGCAAGTTGGGCAATAAGAACAAAAACTGCTTTTTTAGAATATTTGTTATTTATTTTTATCCATTTATGTATATAATCTTTTGCGGTTTTAATTTTCCACAAAAGATTTATGCTTAGTTGCTCTGCTATTTCGGTATTTTCTACAGATTCTACCCAATTTGTTATTTGTTCTATTGTTACCGTATTGGGATTTTCGATATGTGTTGCTATTATTTTAAACTCGCGGTTATTATGTTTCCATAATTCAATGGCAAGTTCGTGATTATATTTAAATTGTTCGGCTATATTTTTTATCTCGTTATACGATACTCCGTGGTTTACGCTATATTTTATTCCTAATTTTTGCATAGCGTCAACTGCAGGACCATTGTCGCGAGTGCGTATTTTTTTGCGTAAAGATTTTATTAGTTCGTCGTTCATTATTTTACAAAGTATAATAATACAAAAATAATGTAATAATAGAATAAATAATTAACAATGGTATATAAATATATTGCTTTGGTAGAATTTTTAACTTAAAATAATTTAAAAATATAAGTATTATTTTTTCGACTAAAAATGCAATAAAAGTTGCTATTGCAACTCCTGTAATTCCAAAATAGTTTACTAAAATAAGGCTTAAAGTTATATTTATAATAAGTTCAATCATAGAAACCGTAAAAATTATTTTTGTTTTTTTTAATCCTATTAATATTGTTTGCGGAAAAACCAATCGACTTATTATAAGTAATAAATAAACGTTAAAAACTTTATAGCTGTCGGTAAAATTAATGTTAAATATTAACGGATAAAACCATTTGCTTGTTATTAAAAGCAGTATTGTAACCGGAAATAAAATGTTCATTAATTTTTTCGACTTGTGTTTTATTTGTTTTAATATTTCTTGTAAATTATTTTTTGTTTTAAAGTCTATTAACATTGCATTACTAAAAGCATTTGCAAGTAGCGATACAAAAGGTAATTCGCGTGCTCCGTATCTAAATATTGCAAATTTATCGGGCGAGAATTTATGTGTAATTATAAATCCGTCGATATATTGTGCCGACCCACTAATTATTAAGCTTAATATTAACGGATTTGCGAGTTTTAAATGTTCTAAAATAAATTGTTTTGATATTTGTGCTACAGAGTATTTTACTAATAAAATTATTAAAAAAATTATACGTAAAATTGATATTATTATTAGTCCTAATATAGAGTAGAATAAGCTAAATCCGTTTAAAACAGGAACAACAACAAATAAAAATTGCAAAAAATAGCTTATAAATCCATAAAAAATAACTTGTTTGTTTTTGTTTTTAATAAGTAAAATATATTCGATAATAAATGTTGGATTATTTAACAGTATATACCAAATAAATACATCAAAAAAATTTAGTTGCGAGGGTTCTTTTACAAAATTATAAAAAAAACTATGCGATAAGTAAACAATAAGAGCAACAATTATGCTAAAAGCTGTAATAAGAATAAATAAATTAAAAATTGCTTTTGGCGTTTGATTTTTCTCGTTTTTTAACGATTTATTGTTGTTGTAAAGAGGTAAAAAAGTTTGTATAATTCCCGAAACCCAAAAAAAACTTACTGCTCCGGCTATCATAATAAGAGTTTCGTAATTTGCTATTTCTTTTGATGTTAATTGTGATTTTGCAAATACAATACCAATAAGAAAAATCATTCCAAATCTAATGATTTGAAATATCTGTAACGAAGTTATTTTATTATTTATAAATTTTTCCAAAAAATTATTGAACAAGTAAATTACAACCTCTAATATCGCTATTATCGAATCTGCCTAAAATTTCGAAATTACCATTTTTATGTAATTTTCCCAAATCTTTGGTTTCGATAAACGAGCACGAATAAATATTTGCTAAATCGATAACATTAATTCCTCCCGAATTATTGTATTTTACAAACGAAAAAGGATCGTAAATATCGCGAATTAATATTTTCATCCAAGGTTGCGGTTTAAAAATTCCGTTACCTTGTGAGTATGCTTGCGATAATAGCTCTGTCATTCCGTATTCCGAATGAATTTTTTTGATATTAAATTTTTTTGACAAAAAATTATGCAACTCTTTTTTTGACATTTCGCGTCGCCGCCCTTTCATTCCGCCTGTTTCCATTACAATACACCCCGATAAATCGGGACTAAACATTTCGGCTAAATTTATTAATGCATAAGAAACTCCTATTAAAAATATTTTTTTTCCGTTTTTTTTCAGATATTTTATTTTTTGTGTTAATTCGTTAAGATTGTTTAAATAAAATCCGCTTTGTTTATCGGCTTTGTTAATTAAAAAATTCATCATATAAATTAACGACGAGCCTTTTCTTTCGAGATACGACGGCAAAAGAGCAAGTATTGTATATTGCGACACGTTGCCATAGAAATTCTCGAACCCTTGCAAAAAACTTTGCTCGTAAATTTTTAAGTTATTTACATAGTGCTTGCTTGTTTGTAATCCTTCGGTTCCGCTACTTGTAAAAACTATTTTGTGAGTTTTGTTACCTGTTAATATTTTGTGAGTTTTAAAAAATTCTATTGGCAAAAACGGAATATCTTTAATATCGGTAATATTATTTATGTTTATTCCTAATTTGTTAATATATAAATTATATATTTTGTTTTTTTGTGCCTGATAACGAAATATATATAATGCAAGTGTATTAAAATCGACTTTATTGCGAATTTTAAAAATTCCATCAATAAAGTTATTTTTAGTAATCATTAATTAAAATTTAGAAATATTTAATTTCTTTTTGCTCTATGCTTGTTAACAAATTATTAGCCAAACGACTTGCTCCTATTCTAAATAATTTATTATTTAACCAATCGTTACCAAGATTATTTTTAACAACGGCAAAATAATTTATAGCATCTTTTGGTGTAGATATGCCTCCTGCCGGTTTTATTCCTATTTTTTTTCCTGTTTTGTTGTAAAAGTCTTTAATAGCCTCGGTCATAACATATACAGCCTCGAGACTTGCAGCAGGACTAAGTTTACCTGTTGATGTTTTTATAAAATCGGCTCCTGCCTCCATTGCAATAATACTTGCAATACGAATGTTTTCCGGAGTTTTTAATACTCCTGTTTCTAAAATTACTTTTACGTGATTTTCTCCAACAATTTGTTTAATAAGCGATATTTCTTTAAAAACGGTTTCGTAATCTTTTTCTAAAAAAGTCCCTAACGATATTACAATATCAATTTCGTCGGCTCCTTTATCTATAGCCATTTGCGACTCTGCAATTTTTATTGCTATAAATGTTTGTGATGCCGGAAATCCTGCTGTTACCGATGCTATTTTTACATTTTTATCGGTTAATTTTTTTCGTATTACAGGAACCAATGACGGATAAACACAAATTGCTGCTACATTTGAAATATTTTTAAATGTAGCTGTAAAATTACTTACTTTTTTTGCCATTGTTTCGGCTTTTGTAAAAGTATCGTCGGCGTTTAGTGTTGTTAAATCTATTAAATTAAAAACTTTTTTTAGGTTGTCGATATTATATAAACTTTCGGAGTTTTTTAAAATATTATTTACTTTTTGCTCGATATTTTGTGTTCTTTCAGGTATATCGTAGTTGTTTATAAGATTTTTCATCAAATTTATATTTTATATGTTTTTTTATATTTACAAATATAAAACATTAGCTTAAGAATTTCATAATTTTTACAATTATTATAAAAAGCAATAATTATTTTTTAGGGAATTTTGTACCCGGAGTCGGGGTCGAACCGACACTTCCGAAGAAACTGGTGTTTGAGACCAGCGCGTCTACCAATTCCGCCATCCGGGCAATTAAGTTTGCAAATATATAAAATTTTTTAAAAATAAGAATCTAATATCTTATTTATAATATCAATTTCGTAGCCTCTGCTTTTGCCAAACATTAGTATTTTTGAACGTTGTTTATATTTATCGATATTTTTTATTGTTCTTATTTTTTTTAATATTTCTTTTTTTATAATATTAAAATACTCTGTATTGTTTATATTATCTAAAGCATAATCTATAAATTTTTGATTTATATTTTTTTGACGCAAAACGTATGCTACTTTAATTTTTCCCCAAAAATTAAATTTTATTTTATCGTTTGCAAATGCTATTGCATAACGTTTATTGTCAACATATTTATCGTTAATTAGTTGTTGTAATATTTTGGCAGAATCGGAATCCGAAAAACCCCACTCGTTTAATTTTTTTAAAATATCGAAACTGCATTTTTCTTGTTTACTACAAGAGGTCATTAATTTTTTTAATGCAATTTTTTTATCCATATTAATTGATATAAAGAATTTAAATTTAACAAAAATTTTTTATCAAATAATAAATTTATAAAATTTTTACATACCTTTATATTTTAAACAATTTAATTGTAATTTATGAAAAAGATTCTATTTATAGGTTTAATAATTTTTGTTCAAAATTTTGTTTTTGCCGACAATTATCCCACAGGAGCACGCCAATCGGCAATGGGCACGGCAGGAGTAACATTTTGCGATGTTTGGGCGGTTCAAAATAATCAAGCAGGCTTAGCCGGATTAGAAAATATGTCTATAGGCTTTCATTTCGAGAACAGATATTTAACTCCACAATACGGACTTAAAGCTTTGGCTTTTGGTTTACCTACTTCGCAAGGAACTTTTGGTGTTGATGTTAATTATTTTGGATACTCGTTATATAACGAAACAAAAATAGGCTTAGCCTACGCCCGTAAATTTAGCGATTATTTTAGCGTAGGCATTCAGCTCGATTATTTAAATTATTTTATTGCCGATTATTACGGAAACAAAGGCACCGCAATTGCCGAGATAGGAGTTTTGTCGAAACCTTTTAAAAACCTTACTTTTGGGGTTCATATATACAACCCCACATTATCGCAGGTTGCCGATTACAATAACGAGAGAGTCCCTACAATTGTAAAATTTGGTTTAAATTATAAATTTAACGATAAATTTTTAATAGCTGCCGAAACCGAAAAAGATATAGATTTTAAACCCCGTTACAAAGTAGGTTTGGAATATTATATTATCGACGATATTGCATTACGCACCGGTATAATTACAAACCCTTTCGAAAATAGTTTTGGAATAGGATATATAAAAAAACATATATCGGCAAATATAGCTTTCTCTACAAATAAAATTTTAGGAATAACACCATACGTATCATTCCAATATAAATTTAACTAATTACAAAAATGATTAAAAAATATATAAAATTAACTTTTGTAATAATTTTTATATTTACAACTAACTATTTATTTGCACAAAACGAGCAAACAAAACAAGATATAATAGAAAATTATGTTCAACAACTTGCCGAAAATTCAGACGAAGAGCTTGACTACACAACCCTTTTCGACGATTTAATGTATTACATTAATAATCCTCTTAATTTAAACGAAGCAAGTTATGCCGATTTAATGAAACTACAAATTCTTACTCCTTATCAGATTTTAAACATTTTAAACTACCGCAAACGAAACAAACAATTTGTTAGCATATACGAGTTACAACTTGTTAAAGGCATAAACAAAGAACAAATTTACAGCATATTACCATTTATTACCGTTGGAAAAACCAAAGAAAAACAAAAATTTAAGTTTAAAAATATGGTTAAATATGGTAGCAATCAGGTATTTATGCGTTACCAACAAGTTTTAGAACAACAAAAAGGTTATTTGCCTATAACCGACTCGGCTTTGGCTGCAAATCCAAACTCAAGATATTTGGGTAGTCCCCAAAAATATTATTTTAGATATAAGTTTCATTATAAAAAAAAGGTTTTTTGGGGATTTACCGGCGAAAAAGACCCGGGCGAAGAATTTTTTAAAGGCTCACAAAAACAAGGATTTGATTTTAGTTCGGCACATCTACAAATAAACGACATTGGACCTGTAAAAAAAATTATTTTAGGCGATTTTCAAGCACAGTTCGGACAAGGACTTACAATGTGGTCGGGAATGGGATTTGGGAAATCGTCGTTTACAACAAACATTTTAAAAATACCACGCGGCATACGAAAATATTCATCGACAAACGAAAACTTATTTATGCGAGGAGGCGGTGCCACAGTAAGATTTAAAAATTTAGATTTTACCGCTTTTGTCTCAAAAAAGAAAATAGATGCAAATATATCGGTATTCGATACTTTAGATAACGATGTCCGCGAGGTTACATCGTTTCAATCGACAGGATACCACAGAACGCCAAACGAACTTGCCGATAAACACGCAATATCGGAGTTTATTGCAGGTGGCGACTTAACTTATAATACCCGATATTTTAAAACAGGTCTTACTTTTGTTAATTTTAAATATGATGCCGATTTAAACAAAAATATTCAACCATATAATCAGTTCGATTTTATGGGAAATCAAAATTTTAATGTAGGAATAAATTATTTATTTACATACAAAGGAATAAACTTTTTTGGAGAAGAAGCAATGTCTCAAAATAAAAGTATGGCTTTTGTTAACGGAGCAAGTTTTCAGTTAATACCACAAGTTTCGTTAGCTGTTTTGCACCGCAACTACAATAAATCGTATAACGCATTGTATGCAAACGGATTTGCCGAGAGCAAAACACAAAACGAAAAAGGATTTTATTTGGGAGCCGAAATTTTTCCTGTAAAATATTGGAAGATATCGGCATATTACGATTCTTATTCGTTCAACTGGTTAAAATTTTTAACAAATGCACCATCAACAGGAATCGATTATTTTGTGCAAGCTGACTACGATGCATCACATAATGTAAAAATGTATTTTAAGTTTAAACAAGAAATAAAACAAAAAAATAAAACAACAGATGCCGTAGCAATTAATCCTGTTGAGGATTATTCAAATCTAAAATTTAGATATAATATTAACTTTACCGTATCAAAAAGTTTAACATTAAAATCGCGAATCGAGATATCAAATTATACAATAGGAAATAACAATCCCGAAAAAGGATATTTGGTTTATCAAGATATTATTTATCAGTTCCCAAAATTGCCTATGCGAGTATCGTTACGTTATGCAATATTTGATACCGATACTTATAATGCAAGAATTTATGCTTACGAAAACGATGTGCTTTATGCTTTTTCTATTCCTGCATACTATTCAAAAGGAATAAGAACTTATGCTCTAATAAAATATAAATTAACAAAAAATATTGATATGTGGTTGCGTTATGCAATTACCAAATTTGCCGATAAAGATTTAATAGGCTCTAATTTAGACGAGATACAAGGTTCTACAAAATCAGAAGTAAAAGTCCAATTTAAATTTAAATTTTAATGCCTAAAAAAACGTTTTTAATAAAAAACAACCTAAGTGAATCGAAAATAATTTTAGACGAAAAGTTTAAAAATATTAATAAATATCTACCACAAAAAAAAATTATAATAATTACCGATACTATAGTAAACAAACTATACAATAATAATTTTAATAATTTTGATATAATAGAAATTGGTGTTGGCGAAAAAATTAAATCATTAAAAACAATAACAGTTATAATAAAAAAATTATTAAAACTTAATGCCGATAGAAATACTTTTTTGCTCGGTGTAGGAGGTGGCGTTGTTTGCGATATAACAGGTTTTGTTGCTTCGATTTTTATGCGTGGAATAAAATTC
>JALSQC010000255.1 GCA_026985625.1 Bacteroidales bacterium
TTAAATTCTGCTTCTATAGGTTTTTTTATTTTGCTTAAATCAGACATTTTTTTTGTCTTTTTTAAGGTTAAAATATATAAGTATGTTAACAAATATTAATCCTAAAGCTCCTCCGTAATAACCTCCTATAACAAAGATTATTGCAAGTAAACTTAAAATTACTATTATTGCTATAATAAATATTCTCACTTATGTAATTTAAAAATAAAAAAAACGCCCCAAATAAATGAGACGTTTTTTATTAATATTTTAATTATTAATATACAATAAACTTGCTAAACGATTTTTTACCGTTAGATGTTATTGTTAAAATGTATGTTCCTTTATTATAATTATTTACGTTAAAATTATAACTATGGTTACCCGGCGTTTGATTATTTAATTGTTTACTGCTTATTAGTTTTCCGTTTAAGTCGTAGATATTAATTTTAATATTAGATGTTCGATTAATTTTGTATTCAATAGTTGCAATTGTTGATACGGGGTTTGGATATATTTTGAGTGAGCTTATATTTTTTTCGGGTTCTTTATTATCTTTAATGGCAAGTGGTCCCATTTCCGATTTTGTTCTAAATAAACCTCTTCCGTGAGTTCCTGCATAAATATAACCGTGATTTGATATTCCGTTGTTTCCGTCGTACCAAAAGTTTGTGTGTGTTTGTTGACGTATCATAAACACGGGAACGTGTGGCATTCCATTGGTTTGTGCTGTCCATGTCGGCGACGAGTCAAAAATATTATCGGTAGCAAAGGCTCCAAATTCGGTACCTATAATTACTTTACGAGAGTCGTCCCAATTTATAATTGCTGTAAAAACAGGGAATTTAGGTAGATTTCCTTGTTTTGATTCAAATGTTGGGTTTGCCGATGTTGCATTTGTAGAATATTGTATATAACTGCTGTTTCCGTAGTTTCCTAAAGTTACTATTACATTACTTGGAACTTCGGGGTCAACAGCTATTCCTGTAATTGTTTGCGAGAAACTTGCTATTTTCTTTGTCTCTATTTTACAAGAATCGGAATTAATATCCATTGTTAAAGAGTCGCGAGCATCTAATAAACCTGAGCATCTGTAAAGTCCGCTATTATCAGCAAAAAATAAGTAGTTTCCGTCTTTAGACCAAGCAAGTGTATTTCCCATTCCAAAATTAATATTAGATGGAATAATAGGACTCCATTCTGCAGGTTGTTTTGTAAAATCCAAAGGTTCTCTTGTTATCCATACTTGTCCGTGTAATGCTACTGCTAATGCTGCTTGATATGTGTCTTTTATTTTTATGGTATCTCCAACTTGGTAAGGTCCTTCTGATGCTGTAATTGTATGATATAAAGGTCGATCGTAAATATTACTTTTTGCTGTTACTACATCGCCGGTATTATAAGGAAATGTTTTAGATACGGTATCGCCGTTGTAGTCTAATGTATAAATTGTATCTACACGTATATCGATATATTGGTTTGAATGTTCATCGTCAAAACTTTCCCAAAGGGCTATTGGTGTTACAAATGGTTCGCCTGAGAAAGAACCTATATTTTGTGCACTTAATAAATCATTATCGTAGAAAGATTCTAAACTTCCTGCATTTCCTCTTTTTTCTGAACGATATAATGCTCCTCCGTATATTGTTGTAAATAATATGTCGGGGTCAAGATTTGATAACTCGCAATAACCACCGTCTCCTCCTGATATTTTAAATGCCGATTGTGCTGTATTTCCTGTAAAATCTATATATTGAGTGCCATTATCTTGTGCTCCTCCCATAACTCTGCCGTTACCTGAGTAAGCAACAGAGAAAAATTGAGTTACGTTATATTTTTTGTCCATTTCGTGGAAGCTTGCAAAGTTGTCTAAAGTTCTAAAAACTCCACCGTCGCAACCTATAAATGCGGTATAATCGTTAGTTCCATATTTTGGACTAAATACTATTGTGTGTATATCGGCATGAACATATACAGGAGACCATTCGCTTGCCCACCATACCGATATTTGGGTAACTCCCTCGTTTTCCGACCAAGTATATAAGTCAACGCCTCCTAAAACAACTTTGTTTTTGTCGTTAGGAAAAACTTCTATTGTGTTGTCGTACCAACCTTGGTTGTTATCACCAAAAAAGTTTAAAACATCGCTTGATGTGTTAGAAAAAACACCTGTCCAAGTTTGTCCTTTGTCGGTAGATTTGTATAAGTTTTGTAATCCTCCTCCCGATGATGCTGCTAAACAATAAATGTAATTTGGATCGCTTGGTGCTATAGAAAATTCTAATCTTCCGACAGATGATGGAATTTGTCCCGATGCTCCTGTTACAGATTGAAAAGATAAAGCATCGCCATTA
>JALSQC010000256.1 GCA_026985625.1 Bacteroidales bacterium
CCTGAATCAAAATTTTGTTCACCAACATCAATAATTTCTATTTTTTTGTTGTTATAGCTGTAATTTATTTTGTCAAAAAGTTTATTTTTCCATATATAGTATAGAAATTCTTCGGTCATAAAAAAAATATATTACAGCTTATTTTTTTATAAAAATAAATTGGCCTCCTTCGTCGCCTGTATTTTTTATAGGACTAAATTTTGGTTGTTGTTCCGAGTTGTTGGTAACAGGAATTAAAATATTATTAAATAACTCGCCTGCATCTATGTATTTTTTTGTATTGTTTCGTAGTGTTTTAAGCATATAGTAAGCAAAAACCGAGTGTCCGTCGCGACCTCCGTCCATAACGGGTTCTATGCCCCCCGATGTAATTGCTTGACGAGACATTAATGTATTTACTTTTCGGTAGTATTTATCGGAATTTTCAAATGGGACAGATATTGTTTTGCCTCTAAATATATCGCCACTAAAACATGCGTCTGATACTAATAATGTGTGTTTTGATTTTATTCCTCCTAAAAATGTCTGAATATCGTTATTTGAGATATACTCGTAAACCGATGCTGTTACTGCATCAACAGGAACCCAAAATCCTTTATTTAATTTTTGGTCGAACTCGCCGTGTCCCGAGTAATAAATAAAAACATTGTCTTTTTCTTTAACATTATTTACAAGCCATTCCATTTCTTTTAAAATATTTTTTCGTGTAGCTTGCGAGTTGTATAGTGTTTTAAAATGATTAAATCGGTATTTTGTTCGTAATAGGTTTTCTATTGCTTTGGCATCGTGAACGGCATTTTTAAGTTTTGGCCATTTGCCAGAGTATTGGTCTATACCAATAATTAAAGCATAATAATTACCTGTTTCAAAAGTTTTTTGTGCTTGTGTAACATTTAGCCCTTTTAAAGGGTCGCCACTCCCACGGTATTGGGTTTTATTTTGATTATTTTGTTGAGTGTTTGTATTATTGTCGGCAATAATGTTGTTGGTAATTAGGTTTAGATTTGTAGGATTAAGATTTTTAGCAGCATCGTATTTTGGTTGTATAATAAAATCTCCTGTTTTGTCTATGTATCCCCATTTTTTATTTAAACTCACTAATGCAATTCCATCGTTAAATGGTTTAGCTCTATCAAATTTTGGCTCAATAATCCATTTTCCTTTTTTATCGATATATCCGTAACGTTTTTTGTATGAAACAGCAGCAAGATTTTCGCTAAAATCTTGAGTTATTTTCATTTTTGTAGTGTTAATGGGGTTACCTTTTTTATCGATATAAATTATGTCGCCTTTGTATTCGACACGTGCTATACCACAATTAAAATTAAAAGCAACTTTATATTTTGGCATAATAACAATATTTCCTTGTTTATCGACATATCCCCATTTATCGTCATCGAGATACGCTGCTAAACCATCAGAAAAATCTTTAACTTTTGTAAAGCGCGGTTCAATAAGCCAATTACCTTTTTTATCGAAAAATCCCCATTTGCCATCGGAATAAACTTTTATGGCTCCATCGTTAAAACGTTTTGGGTATTTATCTGCTAAAGGGTGAGATATAATGTTTCCTTGATTATTTATGTATTCGTATCGACCTACGTATTTTACTCTTGCCATTCCATCGTGAAAAGGTGTTATTGCTGTAAAATTTTTATTAAAAGCATTTTGTCCGGAGTGATCTATAAAAAACCAACGTTTTCCTAATTTTACAGCTGCATATCCGTCAGAAAAATCTAAAACCTTATCGTAAATAGGTTTAACAATAAAATTACCTTTTGTATCAATAAAACCCCATTTACCAAATTGTCTTACAGCTAATATGCCTTCGTGAAATTCTTTATGACTCTCGAATGTGGGTAATTTTAAATCGTTACCTGACTCGTCTATATAAAAATATTTATCGTTTTGTTTAACAAGAGCTATTTTTTCTTGACTATAAGTAATATTGTAAATAATTAATAATAAAGTTGCTAATATTAATTTTTTCATAACTATTTAATTTTTTACAAATATACAAACATATATCAATATAAGCAATAGCCTAAAATATTTTTATACTTAATTGTTCCGGATTTAAATCATTGTTAATAAAATTGTTGTGTTGCTTTGCTTGTTTTTGTGTTAAATTTTTAATATTTAAAATTTTAAAGTTTGTAATTATTTTATTATATTTATAAAAAATCAGATAATTTACAAACTAAGCTTATGAGCGATTTTATATTAAGTTTACCTAAAGACGAACTAATAAATATAATAGATAAGCAATCTGACGGTATTTTTATTATTGATAAAAATAAAAAATTTGTTTATGTAAATAAAGCATTTT
>JALSQC010000257.1 GCA_026985625.1 Bacteroidales bacterium
ATCTACTAATATATCTTTAAATCCTGCATCTTGCATATTTTTTAGAATAAAATCTTTTTTAAAGCCAAAGTGCTTTATTCCGTCGTTTATCTCGTTATGGAATGTTCCATCTTCGGGTAATAAATCTATTACACAAATATATCCGTTATCGATTAGTATAGAAAATATGTATTTAAAAAATTCGTCGATATTTTGGATATGGTGTATTGTTTTTGTGGAAAATACAAGGTCGAAATTACGAAATGGCAGGTTGTTACTCGTTATATCGTGGTATAATGTTCTTATGTTTTTTATGTTTTGTTGTTTTATTTTTTTATTAAGAACGTTTAACATTCCTTGTGAGTTATCGACGGCTACAAGTGTTTTTACTTTTTTTGCCATTTTAATTGTTAAAATACCTGTTCCGCAACCTATGTCTAAAACATGAAAATCGTTGTTTAACGGAACGTATTTTTGTATGTATTCCAACGAAAGGTTTGCTTCGGTATGTTGTCGCTCTTGTGTGTCGTATTGTTCGGCTATGTTGTCGAAATGATTCATATTTTTTTTGTTTATAAGTTTTTTATTGTTTTATTAATTTGCACAAGGTTACTAATAAGTTTGTCTAAATATTTAATGTCTAACATATTAGCTGCATCTGATTTTGCATTTTTAATGTTTGTGTGTGTTTCTAAAAATATTCCGTCAACTCCAACTGCTATGCCTGCTCTTGCTATTGTTTCTATTAATTGGGGTTTTCCTCCTGTTATTCCTTTTGTTTGATTTGGTTGTTGTAATGAGTGGGTTATATCTAAGATAACAGGTATTTTATTTTTTTTCATCTCGGGTATTCCTCTGTAATCTACAATTAAGTCTTGGTATCCAAACATTGTTCCTCGTTCTGTAATCATTATTTTATTGTTTCCTGTTTGGCGGACTTTTTCTACTGCAAATTTCATTGATTCGGGCGATAAGAATTGTCCTTTTTTTATATTTACAAAACGGTTTGTTTTAGCTGCTGCAATAAGTAAATCGGTTTGACGACAAAGGAAAGCCGGTATTTGTAAAACATCGACATAATCTGCTGCTATTTTTGCATCGGATATCGAGTGTATATCGGTAACTGTTGGTATATTAAATTTATTAGATATTTTTTGTAATATTTTTAATGCTTTTATATCGCCTATACCTGTAAATGAATCGATTCGCGAACGATTTGCTTTTTTAAACGAGCCTTTAAATATAAATGGAACTTTATATTTTTCTGATATTTCTAATATTTTTTCGGCTATTTCTATGGCTATTTTTTCGCCCTCTATTACGCAGGGACCTGCAAGTATAAAAAAGTTTCCGCTATCGGTAAATTTTATGTTTTTAATTTTTGATATCATAAGTTATTATTTTTTTTGTTTTTAAATGAGCTTGGATATACTAAATCGTGTGGTAAGATTTTTAATATTAATGGTAATAAAATTGAGCCCCCGGGTATCATGAATATTGTTAATGCCGGAATAGATTTTATTATATCTTTTATTTGTTTATTTATTTTTTGCTTTTCGTCTTGTGTTAGTTCTGTTTTTAATGATTTTTGAATGAGTATTAACAGTTCGCCACTCTCGCGAATTTCTGAAATTATCATATTTTTATTTTTTATTATTAATTTTAAGAGTCTTTCGCTTAATGATTGTGTTATGTATGATAATTTTTGTTATTTAAATAAAATATTTTTTTTGAGTTTTCGAGAATAAAATTTTCTATAAATATTATCGATTGCTCTAATTTTATTTTTTCTATTTTTAAAGTTTGTATTATGTTGTTTAATATTTCTTTTTCTTGTTTATCGATATTGTTATCTTCTAAAAATATTATTATTGCAATATCTAAAACAAGTCTTTTTAAGAAATAATTATCGACAAATTTATAGTCTATTTTGTTGTTTGTTTTTATTTGGTTGTAATTTATTGTATTTGTATAGTTTTTTGCTGATTCTAAGTAATAATTATAAATATTTTTTTCGTTTTTTGATATATCATTATCGATGTTAATAAAATAATTTATTAGTTGCAGTAATGTTTTTGTTGTTTGTATTTTAAGGTTATTTATTTTATTTATATCGTAATTGTTTGTGTATTTAAAGTATAAATAAAAGTCTATAAATATAAAGTTAAAATTATATTGATTAATTATTTTTAATTTTATGTCTTTTTGTTCGAACAGGTTGTTAATATAGTTTTCTATGATTATTGTTTTATTATCATTTTGTGTTTTTTGTTTGTTTATTGAAGTAATAAATTTATAAATTTTGTTAATTATATGTAATGTGTCGGTTAGTTTGTATTTGTTAATTGATATTATTGTAAGTGTTTCGAGATATATTACTTTAAAAAGTTCGATGTTATTCCATTCTGAATATTTATTTTTTTCGTAAATAATTGTTTTTACCGGCACTCCGTATAATATTCCTGTTTCGGCAATTAGCTGATATAGTTCGGCATTGCTAATATTTTTATATTTTTCGGTTTTAGTTTTAATGTCTAAAAAGAAATTATTAACCCAATATTTTAAAGCCGGATTCATTTATAATTATATTTATATAAAAACAAAGCTAAGTTAAAAAAAAGTATAACTTAGCTGTATGTTTTAACAATTTTTAAAAATATTATTTGTATTTCTTAATGTTTACTACAAAGGCATCGGTATAACCTTTTTTTATAACTTTTTTAAGGTCTTTTTTTGCTGCTGACATTTTTGTGTATTTTCCATAGGTGTATTTGTATAATCCGTCGTCGCCAATATGTTCTTGAACTCCTTGCAGGTTGCTAAAGAATCCTATATTTATTGGTTTTCTAAGTGCTTTTAATTGTATTGTATATTGTTCGTCGGTTTTATTTTCTAATCTGTTGTATTTATTAATATCCACTATAAATGCTCCTGTATATCCTTTTTCTACAAGTGTTTTAAGTTCTTTTTGGGCTTGTTCGTAGTTGTTTATAGTTTTGTATGTATATCTGTAGAATCCGTCTTTACATAAGTGTTCTTTTACTCCTTTTAGACCTTTAAAATAGTCTTTATCAACAGGTTTTATAAGTGCTTTTAATTGTATTGTATAAACTTTATTATTGTTTGTGTTTGTTGTTTTTACTGTTGTTATATCCTCGCCTATTTGTTGTTTATTTGTTTGTTTTTCTGTTTTACTATTGTTTATCATTTCGTTATACTTACTTAGGCTAATTATTTTTGCATTGGGGAATCCAACGTCAACTGCAGTATTTAATAGTTTTAATGCTTTTGATTTGTTGTCAAATTGTCCTAATGTATAAATATATTTGTTGTCTTTAGTTTTTGTTTCTTTAAAATTAAGGTATGATTCTTTTGTATATTTTTGTTTAGATGTTAATAATAGTATTGTATATTTTTGTTTTTTCTGGCGGCTACGTTCGCTTGATGTGTATTTTAAATTTTCGGGAACTTTTATTTTTTCTACTATAATTTTATTATTATCTGAGTTTAGTATTTTAATTTCTACTCTACGATTTAAAGCTCTACCTTCGGGGTTATCGCTACCATCGGGATTTTGATTAATTGCTATATGTTGTGTTTCGCCTACTCCTTTTGCTACAAATCGTTGTGCATCGATTCCTTTGTTTATTAAATAATTAATTGCAGAACGTGCTCGTTTTTCGGATAATATTTGGTTAAATCTTGCACTACTTTTTGAGTCGGTATGTCCTATTACTTCTATATATAATTGGGGATTATCGCTCATTAATTTATATAGTTTTTCTAATTCGATTTTTGCTTTTCGTGTCAAATCAGCTTTTCCGTAGTCGAAGAAAATATTTTTTATTACGTAATATTCGCCTTCGTTAACTGCATTTGGGGTTAAAAGTCCATCTACTATTATTGTTGAACGCACGTATCCTTTTGGTATTTTTAAACTTTTTACGTCGTCTTTATATCCTTTTCCTTTAAATGTTATTTTGTAGTCGTCTTTAACAAGTTTTGTTTCGTATTTTCCTGTTAATAAATCGGGAGTAATTTCTTTAACTATTTGATTTGTAGAATTGTCTAAAATCTCAACAGAGAAGCGTTTGTCTAATTTATTATTATCGGCTAATCGTAATGTTCCTTTTAGTGTTACTACTCTATTTTTTATAGCTTTTTGTACTAATTCGCGTGTATCGGGCGAATTTGATATTTTTTCGTTTAGTTTATATAGCGATGCTAAGTTTATTTGTCCCGAATCTGCTTTAGAGCTAAACACCTCTTCGTCGCCGAAATCTGAAAAATCGCTTTCGGTAACAAACATTCTGTAGATATCTAAATCGCCTAATCCATCGGCTGTTTCTAATGCTGTGTAAACAATATCTCCTTTTCTTAACGGATAATATGCTACATCGTCGTTCATTGTGTTTACAGGATATCCGATATTAATAGGTACCGACCATTTATTGTTTCCTATACGGTCGACTCTAAATATATCGTAGCCACCTATGTTATAATGTCCTTTTGAGCTAAAAAATAATGTAGTATCGTTTGGTAACATTACAGGATATTCTTCGTCAAATTCTGTGTTTACTATTGGTCCTAAATTTTGTGCAGGTCCCCATTCGCCTTTCGAGTTTTTTTCGGATTTGTATATATCTAATCCTCCTATCCCTCCGTCACGCTCGCTTGTAAAATATAGAACTGTTCCATCTTTGTTTTCTGATGCTTCGGTTTCCCATTTTATTGTATTAATGTTTTCGTTTAGTTTTTTCATCATTGTCCAAGATCCGTCTTTATATTCGCTTACATATATATTACCTTCGTCTTCGTTTCCTACTAGTATATCTTTTCGCATTAAATATAGTCGTTTTCCATCGTATGATAATGATACTGTAGATGTATATGCATCGGCTCCAATATCTTTTGTTACTCTTTCGGCTTTTGACCATTTACCGTCTTTTATTCTATGGCTGAAATATATATCTTCCATGTAAAATTCGTCGGGGACATCGTCAATATCGTCTATATTATCTACTACTTTTTTACTGTATCTACGACGCGATGTAAAAAACATTATACTATCGTTTCCTGATACTACAGGTTGATATTCGGGGTACTCTGTATTTATACTTTCGTTTAACAGTTCTACTTGTGTTAAGCTAACCAAATTGTGCATAGATTGTATTAACAGTTCTTTTGCATTATAGCATGCCTGAATATCGTTTTTAACTTTCTCGATATTGTATAAGTCTTTAACGTCTAATAGTTTCTCGTAGCTTTCGTATGCTTTTATTGCTTTATCAAAATCGAAGTTGCTACGATATGCATCTCCTAAATATGAGTATACATCAATATACGAGCTTGTTTCTTTATACGAACCTTCTTTGTATTTTTTTGTTACATTTATAATTGCTTTTTCAAGATATGGTATTGATTTATATTTTTCGATAGCTGATTGCAGATAGCATATTCCTATTCTGTAATTAACATTTGAGTTTAATGAGTCCATATCCCATAATTTTAGATATAATGGGAGTGCTTTTTTGTAATCTTCGAATAAGAAAAAATACTCGGCATCGGAAAAAAGTTTTTTAAACTTTTTTTTATCAACCTCTTGTGACTTAGTAACATTAATTATTACAAGTAAAAAAGATATAAGTAAAATAATTTTTTTCATTAATATAATTTTAGATTAATGTATATTAATCTTATTAATAGTGTAAATTTATAAATTTAGTTTATATAACCAATATTTTTTTTAAGTTTTTATTAAAAATGGTTTGTTAATATTTATAATATTTTTTGCAAAAAGTATTGATTTTTCCATTTTCCGTTATTAAGTATCCATTGTTTTTTTTCGCCTGATATTATAAAGCCTTGAGATTCAAATAGTTTAATACTGCTATTATTATCGGTTAAAATATCGCAATATAATTGTTTTAGGTTTAATATTTTTTTTGTGTATTTTATAACTATTTGTAGTGCTTCGGTAGCGTATCCTTTTTGCCTGTATTTTTTTTCGTATATTAATATTCCTACTCCTGCTCGTTTGTTTGTAAAATCTATATCGAATATATCTATTGTGCCAATTGTTTGTTTTGTTTGTTTTATATCAATCATAAAACGTTGTTGTTTTGTTTGATAAATATCTAATAATGTGTTTTGTATGTATGATTTTATCTGAAATTTTGAGTATGGCGATAATGTGTTACTATATATCCATAGTTTTTCGTCGTTTTCCCATTTATATAGTATTTCAAGGTCTTCGGGTTCTACCTCTCGTAATTTAATATTTTTTGTTTCTAAATTACTTAACTGTTCCAATTACATCTAATTTAATTGATTTATGTATCTCGAAATAATTTGTGTTGTTTGGGACACTAAATGTATAATCTATAAATTGATATTTTTTGTTTTTTGATTTTAGAATATATTTTTTTCCTGATTTTAAAACTAATGTTATTTTTCCGGTATTTGAGTTTGTTTTGTATGTTCCTATGTATTTGTTGTTATCTTTTTGATATACATCGCAGGTAATATCTTTTATTTTTGTGTTGTCTGATTTTTTACGTATATAACTTTCGATAACGGTTAAATATTTTTTTGGGTTTTTATTTAATTCTACTTTAAATATGTCTTTGTTATGTTTATCATTGTATGTTGAATAATATATTTTTGAGTAATCGATACTAACATATCCCATTTGGTCGTTATATATTGTATTTATAGGATATCCTAAGTTTTCGACATTTTTAAAGAAATTATCTTCGCCTAATTTTGCCTTGAATATATCGGTGCTTCCCATTGAGTTGTATGCATCTGAGCTAAAATATAATAGTGTATTATCTTGAAATATTAGTGGTGATGTTTCGTTAAATTCGGTATTTATTTCGTTTCCTGCATTAATTACTTCGCCCCATTTTCCATCGGGTAGTCGCATACTGTAATATATGTCGAATTTTCCGTATCCGCCTTTTCTATCGCTTGCAAAATATAATTTATTTCCGTCTACTGATACCGATGCGTCTCTATTATTTGATGAATTGTTAATGTTTTTTGATAATTTTTGAGGAACAGACCAGTTTTTTCCGTCGAATACACTTGTATAAATTTGCCAGTGTTTGTTTTCGAATTTGTTTAGCAATAACATACTACCATCGGCTGATAATGACGATGCTATAAAGTTATCTTCTTTATTAAAGGTTTTTATTTGTTTTGGTGTTTCCCATTTATTGTTTGTTTTTTTTGACAAAAATATTACATAGTTATCGTTTATTTTTCTTGTAAATATCATTACATTTTCTATTGTGTTTAATAATGGTTTAAAGTCGTCGTTATCTGAGTTTATATTATGTAAATTTGTTTTTGATATTGCAACCGGAGTGTTTATCATTTTTTTTGCATTTAATGCAAATGATGTATATCTATCGACATCTGTTGTTTTTATATAATTTGGTTTTACGGTTTTTACATATTTATTAAACATAGCTATTGCTTTGTCAAATTTATAACTATAAAAATATGATTTACCTAATATATAATATGTCTCGAATGGTGCAAGTTTATTGTTCTTTTTTATTGCATCGTCGTCTCCCAAGTTATTTAAGCATTTTGTTAACCATTCTATGGCATCTTGGTATTTGTTTGAATAATAATAATTTGTGCCTATAAGATATTTTATGTTATAATTATTTTTGTCTTGTTTGTTTAATGATAATAATATTTTTAATGCCGAGTTATTTTTATCATCATTTTGCGAAAACAAATTTGCAAATGTTAATAATAAAACTAATATTATTATAATTTTTTTCATTTGTGTATGTATTATTTAATTTTATATTTTTCGGGAACTAAAATAGGATATATCTCTATAGGTTGTTTTCCTTTTTTGTATATTACAAATTCTGCTCTTCGATTGTATTTTCTTGAATCGGGGTTTAAATCTATTGATATTTGTTTTTTTTCGCCATAACCTTTTGTGCTTATTTGTGATGGTTTTACTCCTTTATCGACAAGGTAATCTCTAACAAATTTTGCTCGCATTATGGATAATATACGGTTATATTCTTCGTCGCCTTGCAAATCGGTATATGCTTTTATAAACACTTTTGCCTCGGGATTGTTTGTCATATATTTTGCCAATGTTTCGAGATTTTGTTTTGTGTCTTCTGCTGTATATTTATCAAATCCGAATAAAATATTTCTTACTACTACTTTTTTTGTTAAATCGGTAGATGTATTGTTATTGGTATTATCGCCTGTATTATTTGTTGTTTTTTTATTATTAGCATTATCATTTGTATTATTTTCGGCAGTATTATTGTTTGTTGTTTGATTATTATTTTCGGCTAATATATTTTTGTAGTTCAACTCTGGATTTAAGTTTATTTTTGCTGTATAGTATACTTTTGGCAATGTTAATTCTTGTGTTTTTGTGTTAAAATTATCGCTTATGTATTTTATTTTATAATTACCTGATGTTACTTTTGTTTTAAAATTTCCTTTTTTGTCGGGTTTTAATGTTTCCAGTATATTTCCTTGTTCGTCATATATCTCGATTTTAGTATTTTTTGTATTTGGTTTTATCTTACCTGATAATTCTATATTTTTTTTGTCTGTAGGTTTTATTAATTTAATTTTGTAAATATCGTTATTACCAAATCCGTTATCTTTTGCTAATTGCACATAGGCTTCGTTGCCATTATTTAATGGTTGAAAGTATGAATTATCGTCGGTTGTGTTTATCGGGTATCCGAGATTTAACGGTTCTGACCATTTATTTGAATCGGTTAACATAGATATAAATACATCGTAACCTCCCATGTTATAATGTCCTTGCGATGCAAAATATAGTGTTTTATTATCGTCTAATATTTGTGGTGATATTTCGTCGAATTTACCGTTAATGGTTGGTCCAAGATTTACTGCTTTACCCCAGTCGCCATCGGCTGTAAGTTCTGATTTGTATATATCTAAACTTCCGTATCCTCCTTTACGATTACTAGCAAAATATAATGTTTTTCCGTCTGCCGACAGGCAGGCACTTGTTTCTAAATCGCGGGTGTTTATATTTTTATTTAATTTTTTTATTTTGCTCCATTTTTGTCCGTCAAAAGTACTTTTGTATATATTTCCGTTACCTAAATCGTCGCGATAAATATACAGGTCTTTACCATCTGGTGATAATGTTAACGATATTAAACTGTTGTTTGTATTTGTTTCTACATTAAAATTTTTAGGGGTTGTCCATTGTCCATCTTTTTTAAACGAGTAAAATATTGCTTTGTAAAATCTAAGGTCGTTGGTGTAAACTAACATTTTACCATCTCTTGATATTATAGGGTTAAAGTTAGAATATGTATTGTTTATTGGTTCTCCCAGATTTTTTTCGGTAATAATAATTGGTAATGTTTTTAATATTTTTGCATTATTACAGGTTTCTATTTTTTTGTTTATAATAGGAGTAAAATAGTTAATATTTTCTTGGTTTATTGATGTAAACGATTTATATGTTTCTATTGCTTTATCTAATTCCTCGTTAATAAAATATGCATCTCCAAGATAAACATATGCATCGACATTTGCTCTTGTTTCGTTAATGTCTCCTTCTTGATAATTTTGCGTAACATTATTTACAGCTTTCTCAAGATATGGTATTGCGTTTATTTTTTTTGATTCTGAATTAAATGCCTTAAGATAACAAATTCCTATACGGTATGCAAGATTAGAATTATTGGGATTTAGTTTATATAATTTTTTATAAATTTTT
>JALSQC010000258.1 GCA_026985625.1 Bacteroidales bacterium
AACTCTTATTTGTTCTTTTACTATATCTATATTTGTAATAAATTCTGTTACAGGGTGTTCTACTTGTAAGCGGGTGTTCATTTCGAGAAAATAGAAATTAAGATTTTCGTCTAATAGAAATTCAACTGTTCCTGCTCCTATATAATTACATGCTTTGGCAACATTTATGGCTGTTTCGCCCATTTTTTTTCGTAATTCGGGAGTAAGAACCGACGATGGAGCTTCTTCTATTACTTTTTGGTGACGGCGTTGTATTGAGCATTCTCTTTCGAAAAGATAAACAATATTTCCATACGAGTCTGCCATTATTTGAATCTCGATATGTCTTGGCGACGATACGTATCGTTCTATAAAAACGGCTCCGTTCCCAAATGCTGTTTTTGCTTCGTTAATAGCAAGATTCATTTGTTCTACAAACATTTCTTCGTTTTCTACAATACGCATACCTTTTCCTCCGCCTCCGGCTGAGGCTTTAATAAGAATCGGATATCCTATTTTTGATGCTATTTTTTTTGCTTCGTTAATATCTTCTATCTCGGTATCGGTTCCGGGAACCATTGGTGTATTGTATTTTTTTACAGCAGCTTTTGCCGATAGTTTATCTCCCATAATTTCCATTGCTTCGGGCGATGGGCCTATAAATTTAATTCCTGCATTTATAACTTTTCGTGTAAAATCGGCATTTTCCGATAAAAATCCATAACCGGGGTGTATGGCATCAACGTTAAGTTGTTTTGATATTTCTATTATTTTATCGCCTAAAAGATAAGATTGATTAGATGGCGGAGGTCCTAATAAAACGGCTTCGTCGGCATATTTTACAAATACTGCATCTCGGTCGGCTTCGGAGAAAACAGCTACGGTTTTTATTCCCATTTCTTTTGCCGAACGCATTATTCTAATGGCTATTTCGCCTCTATTTGCTATTAAAATTTTTTTAATCATAAAAATTAATTTAGATAATTAAATATTTTGTGCAAATTAATAATATTAATCTAAAAAGTAAAATTAACTTTAAAAATTTATATTTGTTTGCTTACTCCTAAACCAAAAAGAGCAAAATCGTATTTAACAGGGTCTTTTTTATCAAATAATTTTAAATTATCGGTTAGTTCTATTACAGCTTTAAGGTCGTTTTGTTTTCGTGTAAGTATGCCTAATTTTCGCGATACTGTTGATGTATGAATGTCTAAAGGTAATAATAATTGCGATGGCGATATTTTTTTCCATATTCCAAAATCAACATTGTTATTGTCGGAACGAACCATCCATCGCAAAAACATATTTATGCGCTTGGCTGCCGAATTTTTTTTTACGTTTGATATGTGTTTTTGTGAGCGTTTTAAATGTGGTGTTTCAAAAAATATATCTCTAAATTGTGCTATTGAATCTATAATGTTTTTATTGTCTTTGATAAAGAATGTGTTTTCTAATCCGTTATGATTTTTATATATGTTTTGTAATGATGTAATAAAAAATATGCAATCGTCGGGGGTAAATGTTCTGTGTTTAAAATGTAAAAATCGTTTTAAGTCTTTTGGTTTGTGATTTATTATAAAATCGTATGGAGCGTTATCCATTAAATTCATTAGTTTTTTTGCATTATTAATTATTGTTACGCGTTGCCCCCAAGCTATTGTTGAGGTTAAAAATGCCGATATTTCTATATCGTTTTTTTTTGAAAATAGTTTTGGTATTTGTATAGGGTCGTTTTTAATAAAATTAGTATTATTAAATTCCAGATATTTTTTATCTAAAAGCGATTTTATTTTTTTTAACTTATTCATTAATTTTTTTTAGTAAAACTAATTAAAAAATTTTAATGTGTAAATAAGTTTAATTATTTTGCAAAAAAATTTAAGTTTATTTGGATAAAATAGAGCTTTTTATAAAAGGAATTATTATTGGGGTTTCGGTGTCGGCACCTTTAGGTCCAATTGGTATGTTGTGTTTACAACGAACTTTAAATAAAGGCAGGATTGTTGGTTTTGTATCGGGCACAGGTGCTGCCTTTGCCGATACTTTTTATGCTGTTTTAGCAGGTTTTGGGGTTTCGTTAATTTCTAATTTTTTGCATACATATCAGTTGTATTTTAGAATTATAGGCGGGGCAATATTGTTGTTTTTAGGTATTCATATGTTTGTATCTAATCCTGTAAATCAATTTAGGAGCACTCAAAAGAAAAGGAATTTTGTTGGTTATTTTATATCTACTTTTGCGTTAACAATATCTAATCCTATTACAATAATATTTTTTGGGGCTGTGTTTGCTGCTTTTGCAACGACATCT
The DNA here is from genome assembly GCA_026985625.1 of Bacteroidales bacterium. Taxonomy (GTDB): domain Bacteria; phylum Bacteroidota; class Bacteroidia; order Bacteroidales; family JAFGXI01; genus JALSQC01. The sequence goes on from JALSQC010000258.1 coordinate 2,291, forward strand.
ACAAATTTTGAAACTCTTTTATTAATTCTTGGTGTTTTTTCGGGTGCTATAGCGTGGTGGTTTACAATTGTTTCTATTACAAATATTTTTAGGAATAAAATTAAGATTCGTAATCTTTATTGGATAAATAAAATTACAAGTGTTTTAATTATGATTTTTGCAATTTTTGCTGCGGTAAGTGTTTTTTGGGAAAAATAATTAATTACTTTTATACATATTTGCAAGTTTGTATATGCTAAATTTTTTTAGGTTAGGATTGTTGCTTTTTAAATTTTTAATAATCTTTTGTTTGTTTAGTTTATAGTAAATTAATAGTATGTGTCTAAAAAAATAAAAAGTTTTATAGTATTGTAACAGTTTAATATTTTTTACTAATATTTTTTTATCGGGATATGTTTTATAAATAAATTTTAAATTTTTAATTGCTGTTAATGTTTTTTTCAGAAAAGTCTCGTTATCGTCTAAACCTATATGTATAGTAGTATTGTCGATATGTGTAATTTTAATATTATGTTTTAATAATTCTATACCAAACAGTGTATCTTCATGTCCATAGCTGTTAATTTTTTCGTTAAATTTAATTTTGTTAAAAATTTCTTTTTTTATTAAAAAATTGTTTGTCATAAATGATTTGTTAGGTTCTTTTTGCCGTATTTCTGCAGGTTTGCTCTCGATTTTACTGCCGTATTTCCAATGTAACGAGTATTTATTGTTTGTGGGTTTGTCGGTATATTTTCTGCCGCCATAAATAATTTTATAATTGTTTTGTTTAATGTGATATAAGTATTTTTGTATATAATTTTTGTTAATATCCGAGTCGCAATCTATAAATAAAAGGTTATTGTATTTTGATTCTTGAGCTAATAAGTTTCTTATTTTTGCTCGTCCTATATTTTTTTTAAGAGCAATATATTTGACGTTATTAAGCCTTTGTAATTTGTTATTTTTAAAAGTTTTTGTGGAGCCGTCTTCGATAAGTATAATCTCGAATATAATATTTTCGGTTTTACATTGAGAATGTAGTTTTTCTACAAAATCTAAAATATTGTAATTGTATACCGGTATAAGTATCGACAGCATTTTTAATAATTATTATTTTGTAAATATAATATTTTATTGTAAAAAAGGCGAAACTTTAATAAGCTCCGCCTTTTTTTATTAAAAATAAATATTTGTTATTTTTTAAATGATTTTGATACTATTAATTCTTTTGTTCCATGTGTCCACGAATAAAAACCTTCGCCTGATTTTACACCTAAGTTACCTGAATTAACCATATTTACTAATAATGGATCCGGAGCATATTTGTCTTTTCCTAAATCTTTGTAAAGAACTTGCATAATAAATAAGCAAACATCAAGACCTATAAAATCGGCTAATTGTAAAGGTCCCATAGGGTGAGCCATTCCAAGTTTCATAACAGTGTCTATTTCCTCGACACCTGCAACTCCCTCGTGTAGAGTTATAATAGCCTCGTTAATCATTGGCATAAGAATTCTGTTAGCAACAAATCCTGCATAGTCGTTAACTTCAACAGGAACTTTTTTTAGACTTTTTGCTGTTTCAAAAATTGTATTTAATGTTTCGTTTGATGTTTTGTATCCTTTTATTATTTCAACAAGTCGCATCATTGGAACCGGATTCATAAAATGCATACCTATAACTTTGTCGGGTCGGTTTGTTACTGCTCCAATTTTTGTTATCGATATCGACGATGTATTTGTTGCTAATATTGTTTCGGGTTTGCAAATGGAGTCTAACTCTTTAAAAATAGATAACTTTATTTTTTCGTTTTCGGTAGCTGCTTCTACAACTAAATCGGCATCGACAACTCCATCTGATATTTTAGTATAAGTTGTAATATTTTCTAATGTCGATTTTTTAATTTCTTCGGTTATTTTTTCTTTTTTTAATAATCTGTCAAGATTTTTCTCAATTGTTTTTAAAGCTTTATCTAAAGCGTTTTGGTCTATATCAATCATTGATACTTTGTAACCGTTTTGTGCAAAAACATGAGAAATTCCATTTCCCATTGTTCCAGATCCTATAACTGCAATATTTTTCATAATCTATTATTTTTTATATGTTACTAAAATAATTTGTTTTAAAAGCTAAATTTAATATTTTTTCCGGTTAATGCAAACTTTGATTTTAATTTATAAAACATAATTATATAATTTTAATTAAAATTATATAACTTTACTAAAATTTAAAAATCTCATTTTATGCGAAATATTTTATTAATGTTTTTATTTGCTTTTTTGCAAATAAATTTATTTGCCCAACGGGTTAGCAAAATAAATAATTATAAATCTTTTTGTAACTCGCCAAAGAACTTATATTCTACAAATAGTTATTATAATAATTTAGAAGATAATTACGATATAAAATATTTTAAAACAGATATATCGGTAGGAGTAGATTCTAATTACATTAAAGGCAATGTCGAGATAATGTCAATAGCAAATACCAATATAGATACGTTGGTTTTTGAGCTTAGCGACACAATGCATGTCGATTCGGTTTTAATAAATAATAGTATAAGATTGTTTACACATCAAGATTTTAATATTAAGATTTTTATTAATCCGTCGATTTCTCAAGGTTCGTTTTTTACGGCAAAAATATATTTTAAAGGTTCTCCCGACCCGAATCATATAAACAGATCGGTAGAAACAACCGTAGACGAGGTTTATAATTGGCGGTCAACTTGGACTCTGTCGGAGTCGTATCATATGAACGATTGGTTGCCTTGTAAGCAAGATTTAAAAGATAAAATAGATTCGTCGGATTTTTTTATAACCGTAGATACAAATCTTATGGCAGGGTCGAATGGTATTTTAAATAATATTACTGATTTAGGAAACGGCAAACATCGTTTCGAATGGAAATCTCGTCATCCTATTGATTATTATTTAATTTCGTTTGCGGTATCGGATTATATGGACTATAGTATTTATGCTCATCCTCAAGGTTATAGCGATTCTATATTAATACAAAATTATATTTACGATACTCTTGCTTGTTTAAATGATTATAAAACCGACTTGGATAGGGTTCCTACATTCATCGAGAATTACTCTAATCTTTTTGGATTATATCCATTTGCCGACGAGAAGTATGGGCATTGTCTGGTAAAGCTTGGCGGAGGCATGGAACATCAAACAATGACAACGATAGGTTTTTTTGATTTTAGAGTTGTTGCTCACGAGTTGGCTCATCAATGGTTTGGCGATAATGTAACTTGTGCTACATGGCAAGATATATGGATAAACGAGGGTTTTGCTTCTTATGGCGAGTATTTATCTTACGAGTTTTGCGGGAGTCAAATCGATGCCAAAGATTGGTTGATAGATGCTCATAATCATGCCCTTAATGCTACATCGGGTAGTATTTATATTCCTTTTTCAGATATAGATAACGAAGGTAGAATTTTTAATTACGACTTAACATATCGCAAAGGTGCGTCTATAATTCATATGATAAGATATATAATAAATAATGATAGTATATTTTTTGCCGGATTAAAAAATTTTCAATTAATGTTTGGTGATTCCGTTGCAACCGGTGATGATTTTAAAAATACAATGTCAAGTGTTAGTGGTATTGATTTTACAGATTTTTTTAATCAATGGTATTATGGCGAGGGTTATCCAATTTATAATTTGGTTTGGAAAAATTATAATGATACTTTATTTATAAAAAAGACACAAACAACAACATCTACCGTTACTCCGTTATTTACAATTCCTTTAGATTTTAAAATAACATTTACAACAGGAGGCGATACTTTAATAAGATTAAATCAAACTCAAAATATTGATAATTATAAAATATATTTGACAAAAAAAGTTGATAATATAAGTATAGACCCGTATAATTGGTTAATAAAATCGGTAAGTTCAATATCAAACATTAATAATTATAAAGATTTAGATTCGCAGATTAATATATTTCCTAATCCTTCAAAAAATTATTTAAAAATCGAAACAAATAATTATAATATAAAATCGATTAATATTTATAATATTTACGGAAAAGTTGTTGATTTTAAGATTAACTACAGTGGTTTAACCAAAGTTATAAATATTAAAAATTTATCAAAAGGCATATATTTTATTGATATACAAACCGATAGCGGTAATTTTGTAAAAAGATTTATTAAGGAATAATTTTTAAATAATTACTTTAAAAAGTAGGTTAAAAATCAGATTCTTATGTTATGCTATGTAGCAAAAATTCTATTTTTAGGAGAAATTCCTATTTTAAACAACTGTTTTTGTTGTGTATAAATTTATTTTATTGTCGCTCTACAATTATAATACCGCTTAGGCTTTTCTATACTTTTATTTTGTTCTATTTTATTATATAATAAACAATTTAGTTTTATTAAGTAAATACAATAATTATAAAATATTTTTTTGTGCTGTCATATCTGTTTAGTAGTTTGAAACCATGATTTTGAGGTTCTTTGCCATTTTTCGAGATTTGTTTCTGTAAAATTACCAAATAATTCATTTATTTACAAAAAGTTATTTACTCATAAAAAAGCCAAAATAATTTTGGTATAAATATTGACATACAAGCATAAATTAAAAATCTAAAAATATTTATAATTATGAAAAAATTAATTATCAGCATTATTAGCGTTATTTTACCTATAACATTATTAGCAGAAAATAATATATATTTAAAAACAAAAATTAACAACGTAAATTTATTTTTAACAGGAGCCGAAATAAACCGTATAGCAAAAATAAATATTAAACAAGGAAATAATATTTATATAATAAAAGGATTAAGTCCGTATATGGATAAAAACACGATTCAAATTACAGGAAAAGGTAATTTTACAATACTGGGTGTTAGCTCACAAAATAATTTTTTAGAAAAAATCCCTGCAAACTCAAAAATATACTTATACAAAGACAGTGTAAATTATTACACAAGAACAATAGAAAACAACAACCAAATGCTAAATGTTTATGCCGAAGAAAAATCAATGATTTTAGCAAACAAAACAATAAAAGGTAATAATCAAAATCTTAATCCCGACGATTTACAAAAACTTGCCGACTTTTACCGCTCGCGTTTAAAAGATATTAATTTTAAAACTATTGAACTTAATCGAAAAAATAAAAAATTTAATAACAGAGTATCAGTATTAAACAAACAAATAAAAGAACTATCATTGACTTATAAAAAAAATACCAAAGAGATTTTAATAAATATTTTATCAAAAACACAAACAACAGGAAAACTAATAATATCGTATAAAGTTAATAATGCCGGTTGGATTCCGTCTTACGATATAAGAAGCACATCTACCAATAAAAATATAGAAATTACATATAAAGCAAAAATTTATCAAAATACAGGTATCGACTGGAAAAATATAAAGCTAACACTATCTACCGGGGATTTAAACATTAACAACACAAAACCCGAATTATATCCTTGGTATCTCAATTACTATAACATCTACAAAAAAAAATATACAAACTATAACAAAACAACAAGAGCAATGAAACCACAAAACGTTACCGTAGACGATGAGTATGCAACCGAAGCCCCCGTAACAGAATCAAAATCAATAGCAGATTTCTCAAAAACAATTAAAAATATAACAAATACCGAATTTAAAATATCATTATCATTAAACTTAAAATCAAATAATAAAGGAAAACTAATAAAAATTAAAAACGACAAATTACCTGCACAATATCGTTATTTGGCAATACCAAAAATTAATAATAAAGTTTTTTTAATTGCCCGTATAACCGACTGGGAAAAATTAAATCTTTTGCCCGGAGAAATAAGCCTTTATAACAAACAAACATACGTAGGAAAATCTTATTTAGACCCATCGCAAATAAACGACACTCTCGAAATATCACTCAGTAACGACCCATCGATATCGGTTAATCGTAAAATTATTAAAGACTTTAACAAATCGGTAATCATAGGAAACTATCGTAAAGTAACAAAAGCATACGAAATTAAAATACGAAATAATAAACAAGTAGATATAAATATATTAATACAAGACCAAATACCAATATCAACCATTAAAGAAATAGAAGTTTCACACGACAAAATTTTAAATGGCAAAATTAACGAAACAACAGGAATAATATCGTGGGAAACAAATCTAAAACCAAACGAAAATAAAAAATACGATTTTAAATATACGGTTAAATACCCAAAAAATAAACGTATAACCAATTTGTAGAATAATTCATAGTGTGTGTAAAGCTACTCGTTTTTTTGAGTAGCTTTTTTTTATTTATAAATATTTTTTATGCAACCTTTTTTATTTTTTTGTAGTCAATAGTGTAAGATTAAATATGACAGATATTAAGCAAATAATTGCAGATTGTAAAAAATTTGATAAAAAAGCACAAAAAATGCTATACAATAAGTATGCATCGTTAATGCTTGGTATTTGTATGCGATATGCTAAAGATAAACAAGAAGCCGAAGATATTTTACAAGAGGGATTTTTAAAAGTATTCTCAAAAATTGAGCAATATAACAAAGACAAATCTTTTGACGCTTGGATACGACGAATTATGATAAATACATCGATAACAAATTACAGAAAAAATTTAAAACGATATTACCAAGAAGAAATCGAAGATTATAAAAATTATAAATATTTACCTGATAATAATGCCGATTTTACAAAAGACGAACTTTTAAATGCAATAAGATCGCTACCAAGAGGATATCAAATGGTTTTTAATCTATATGCAATCGAAGGATATAAGCATAAAGAAATTGCAAAAATGTTAGATATAACCGAGACAACATCAAAATCACAATACCATAGAGCTCGAATACTATTGCAAACTAAATTAGCCGAAATGACAAAAGAAAAAATTTAACTTTAAATGATAAATAACAATAATATAGACGATATTTTTAAAAACGCTTTTAAAGACAATAGAGTAAAGCCATCGGAACAAACTTGGGCCAAAATAAATAAAAAACTGTTTGTCCAGAATATTTCCAATGCTTTTAAAAGTTTTAAAGTAAAACCATCAACCAAAGTTTGGGTGTCTTTAAATAAAAAATTATTTTGGCTAAAATTCTTAAAGTTTAATTTTAAAACATTTAATATATACTACGCCGGAACAACCATTATATTACTTTTTTTAGTAATATTTAATTATAATAACATAAATAAAAATCTGCAGTTTAAAACATATAACACCAAAAAATCAGAACCAAAAAATAAATACTATAACAAATTATTGTCGGATAAAAATGTAAATAAAAAAAATATCGAGAACAATACAATTAAAAAATACAACACCAAAGAATCAGAACCAAAAAATAAATACTATAACAAATTATTATCAGATAAAAATGTAAATAAAAAAAATATCGAGAACAAAACAATTAAAAAATACAACACCAAAAAATCAGAACCAAAAA
>JALSQC010000259.1 GCA_026985625.1 Bacteroidales bacterium
ACAAAATACTAATTGTCGAAGATAATAAACTAAATCAAATAGTTACTAAATCAATATTATCAAAATACAAATTTAAAACCCAAATATGCGAAAACGGTAAAGAAGCCACCGAAATATTAAAAACAAAACAATTTGACATTATACTTTTAGACCTGCACATGCCTGTAATGGACGGATACGAAGCAGCAAAATTTATACGCACAAATCTAAAAATAAAAACCCCGATTATAGCTCTAACAGCAGCAGCAACCAAAGACGAAAAAAACAAATGCTTAGAAATAGGCATGAACGAATATATATCAAAACCTTTTAACCCCGATGAACTAATTAACAAAATCGAAAAAGAAATAATTAAATTCGAAAAAGAAAACCCGCCAAAACCAAAAAAAACAATAATCGAAGAAAACAATTACGAACAAAACAAAAACAAAAAAATACTAGTTATCGAAGACAACCCAATTAACCAATTATTAGCCGAAAAAATATTAACAAAAAACAACTACAAATTTGTAATTGCAAAAGACGGAAAAGCAGGAATACAAAAATTAAAACAAGAAAAATTTGACTTAATACTTTTAGATTTGCATATGCCCGAACTCGACGGATACGAAACTTGTAAAATAATTAGAACCCAATTTGACAATAACACAAAAAAAATTCCTATAATTGCAGTTACGGGAGCAGGTAATAACGAAAAAGAAAAATGCCTTAAATTAGGAATGAACGACTATATTAACAAACCATACGACCCAAAAACATTAATAAACACAATAAAAAAATACATATAAAAAATGGAAAAAATAGATTTAACATATTTAAACCAAATGTCCGACGGCGACAAAAACTTAATTATTGAATTAACACAAATATACAAAACACAAATACCCGAATTTATCAACCAACTACAACAAGCATACAATACAAAAAACTGGGAAAAACTTGCAGCAATTGCACACAAAGCAAAATCATCGGTATCTATTGTTGGACTAAACAAACTTGCTACAAGTTTAAAAACATTAGAATTAGACGCAAAAAAAGCAATTAACACCGAAAACTATCAAAACATTATAACCAACTTTAAAGAAACAACATTAGCAAGCATAAACGAACTCGAAGATGCAATAAAAAACAAATTATAACCAAACCAAACAAAAAATATACAACAAAAAATATAATGCTTAACAACAACCTATTAAAAACAATAACAGCAATAGCTACCCCACCGGGAAACGGAGCAATAGCAATAATACGATTAAGCGGAAACGAATCAATAAAAATTGTCGATAAAATATTTAAATCAAAATCATTAAAAAAACTCGCAGATACACAAGCAAACAAAGTAGTTTTTGGTAAAATTACCGACAAAAACTCTATAATCGACGAAGTTTTAGTAACAATATTTCGTGCACCAAACTCATATACAGGCGAAGACTCGGTAGAAATATCATGCCACGGATCAACATTTATACAACAAAAAATATTAGAATTACTTATAAACAACGGAGCAAATTTAGCAAAACCCGGCGAATTTACACAAAGAGCATTTTTAAATCACAAATTAGACCTATCACAAGCCGAAGCCGTTAGCGACCTTATTGCAGCAAATACATCAGCAGCACACCGATTAGCAATTCAACAAATGAAAGGAGGATACTCCGAAATGCTAAACAACCTAAGAACAAAATTATTAAACCTTGTATCGCTAATAGAACTCGAAAACGACTTTTCCGAAGAAGACGTAGAATTTGCCGACCGTAAACAACTAAAAAATACCGTAAACAAAATTTATAACATAATAAAAAAATTAATTCAATCATTCTCATACGGAAATGCAGTAAAAAACGGAATACCAATTGCTATTGCAGGAAAACCAAATGCAGGAAAATCAACACTATTAAATACACTATTGCAAGAAAACAGAGCAATTGTATCGGAAATCCCCGGAACAACACGCGATACAATCGAAGAAATTATTAATATCGAAGGTTTCCAATTCCGATTTATAGATACAGCAGGACTACGAAAAACAACAAACGAAATCGAAAAAATAGGAGTTAACAAAACATACGAAAAAATAAATAATTCCGATATTTTTATATACCTTTTCGATATAAACAACACAACAGCAACCCAACTAAAAAACGAAATAACAAAATTTAACAAAAATCAACCAAAACTAATTATTGCAAACAAAATCGATTTAACAAACAAAAAAACAATCGAACAATTTAAAAATACAAACCAATCAATAATATTCATATCGGCAAAACAAAATAAAAGCATAAATAAAATTAAAACACAATTAGTAAAATTTGCAAAAAAC
>JALSQC010000260.1 GCA_026985625.1 Bacteroidales bacterium
TACTACGCATTTTGGTAATAGTATGGTTTCTTTAGACAAAGTAGTAAAAAAATATTTTTCAAACAAAGAATTTTTTATTGTACACGATTATTCAGAGCTTAAAATATCAAACCTAAAAATACGGCAAAATTATGCAAATTGGATTTTAGAGCATATTAACCAAATACCCTTAATTATTTTGTATAATATTAATTTTATGGTTAAAACATATGTGCTATCAGCTAAATTAATAAGCTCTAAATTTTCCAGAGTTAAAATAGTTAGCGATTATAAAACAGCAATTAATCTAATACTTGACTATAAAAACAAAAAAATATCTAATTTTTATGATTATATAAACAACAAAGTAAACAACCTTAAGTTTGATTTTAGCTACATAAAATTAATAGAAAAAAATATATGGGAGATTAAATTAAATAAAAACTTAAATAACAAAGTTATAAATGATATTGTAGATACCTTTTATTTTATACAAGAAAAAATATCCGAAAAAGTTTTTTTTATTATTTATTTAGACGATATAACAAATGTAGATATTAGTCTTAAAACATTAAACTACAAATATCTTGATATAGAATTATCGTTATTTAATATTCCTGATAATTTAAATATAGAAATATCAGAAAAATTAAATACCATATTTAAAATAGATTTTTATAATAATGTAGAAAATGCAATAGAAATATTTAAAGATAAAACCCATATTGAGGTTAAAAAAGTTATTAACCCGTTGTTTGAAAAATTGTGGAATAAAAATAAAAACTTTTTCTTTTTAGATAATACAAAATATCCGGCTTTAAAACCTAAAAAATGGGCAGGTTCTATTAGAGACGGAAAAGTAGAACACTATACTTTTCTTGTTGACGAAGATATATATTATCGCAATATATCGGGTTATATAGATAAATCCGATATGGCAGAACTAATAAGTAGTTTCGACGATATTTTAAACCAAAGCCGTCCTGATAATATGAAATATTATCTTATAATGGACTATAACGATTTAAAAGGAGTTAACCTGCAAAATCGTAAAGAAGCTGTAAAATGGTTTAAAAGCATTGTTGACGATACACATTATATAGTATTTTGTAATCTTAGCAATATTATTAAAGCCATTGTAAAACACGGTAAATTGTTGTATAATAAATTTAATAATGTTGTTATTGTAGATACTGTTGAAGATGCTTTTGATTTTGTTTTAAATCTAAAATACGATAAAAAAATATTACAAAAACAAATAACCAAAAAAAAATATAAAACAAAACAACAAATAATAAAAGAACTAAAACAAGAAAACTATAAACTAAAACAAGATTTATATACAAATATCGAAAAATTAAAAGAAATATTTGCAAAAATAACTTGGGAGGAAGAACTGCCTGCATCGGTATTCGATTATAAAAGTAACAATCCTTTTTCGGAACTGTTTTTAAGTGCTTTTTTATTACAAAAAGATATTAAAGAGATTATAAAAAACAGAGAGTTGTTAGTAAAACAAGCCGAAAAATCGGAAAGATTAAAAACAGCTTTTCTTGCAAATATTTCGCACGAGATTAGAACACCATTAAATGCCATACTCGGATTCTCGGAGATATTGCAAGAACAATTATCAAATAACGAAACCGATAGATATTTTGATATTATAAACAAAAACGGCGAACATCTATTAAACCTTATAAATCAAATAATTGATTATTCGCGAATAACATCGGGCGACGTAAAAATAAATTACTCGGTTTTTGAACTTAATAGTTTAATTAACGAAATTATACAATCGTTTATAGTAAACGATAAGGATATAGAATTAATTTTTGAAAAAGAATATAACGAAGAAATTTATATAAAATCAGACAAAATAAGATTAAAACAAGTTATAACAAATCTTATAAATAATGCTGTAAAATTTACCGAACAAGGTTATGTTAAAATATCATATAAAATTAATAACAATAAAATTAACTTTGCGGTAGAAGATACAGGAATAGGAATATCAGATGACAATATTAACTTAATTTTTAATAGATTTGAACAAGCCGACGACGATATTCAACTAAAATACGGAGGAACAGGTTTGGGGCTAAGCATATCAAAAGAAATTGTTAATTTGCTTGGGGGTAATATAAGTGTCGAGTCGGAAGAAAACAAAGGTAGTAAATTTTTATTTTCGATAGAATATATAAAACAAACAAAGCAAAAACAATATTTAACAACTACCGATAAAAAAACATCGTTGTCAGGAAAAACAATTTTAATAGTAGATGATACCGAGGATAATTTGTTTTTTATAAAAGAAATATTAATAAAACTTAATGCTG
>JALSQC010000261.1 GCA_026985625.1 Bacteroidales bacterium
TCGCAATTTACAAAAAAAAAATTAATTTTATACATTTATAAAATTTTTAGATTTATTTTTATCCAAAATTAAAACTTATAAAATATGAATAAAAAAATAATAGAATGTGTGCCTAATTTTAGCGAAGGTAACGATATGTCGATAATTAAACAAATTACCGACGAAATTGAAAAAATTGATGGTGTAAAATTACTTGATGTCGATCCGGGCAAAGCTACAAATCGTACGGTAGTAACTTTTGTAGGAGAACCTGATTTTGTTTTAGATGCAGCATTTGCTGCAGTAAAAAAAGCATCTGAAATTATTGATATGAGTAAACATAAAGGAGAACACCCTCGTTTTGGAGCTACAGATGTTTGTCCGTTGGTTCCGGTTTCAAACATTACTATGGAAGAAACTGTGGAATATGCCCGAAAACTTGCAAAACGTTTGGGTGAAGAATTGCAGATACCAATTTATTGTTACGAAAATGCTGCGTTTGACGAAAAACGCAAAAATCTTGCATATTGCAGAGCCGGAGAATACGAAGGTTTAGCAAATAAACTTGCCGACCCTAATATGAAACCTGATTTTGGACCTGCAGAATTTAACGATAGAGTTAAAAAAACAGGAGCAACAGCTGTTAGTGCACGCGATTTTTTAGTTGCTTTTAACGTTAATTTAAATACAACTTCTACGCGTAGAGCAAATGCTATTGCTTTTGATGTTAGAGAAAAAGGTCGTAAAAAACGCGAAGGTAATCCTTTAACAGGAAAATTAGTAAAAGATAAAGACGGTAACCAAGTATGGATTCCCGGTAGTTTAAAATCGGTTAAAGCTATAGGTTGGTTTATCGAGGAATTTGGAATAGCTCAAATCTCTATGAATTTAACAAACATAAGCATAACGTCGGTTCATGAAGCTTTTGACGAGGTTTGTAAACGTGCAGATGCACGAGGTATTAGGGTAACAGGTTCGGAACTTGTAGGTTTAATTCCTTTAAACGCTATGCTAGATGCGGGTAGATATTTCTTGCGTAAACAAAAACGTTCGGTGGGAGTATCTGATAAGGAACTTATAAAAATAGCTATTAAATCTATGGGATTAAACGATTTATACGAATTTAAACCTGACGAAAAAATTATTGAATATGTTCTTGAAAAAGAAACATCAAAACAAAAGAAACTTATTGATATGTCGTTAACCGAATTTATGGAAGAAACAGCATCTGAATCGCCTGCTCCGGGTGGTGGCTCTATATCGGCATATATGGGCTCGCTTGGGGTGGCTTTGGCAACTATGGTTGCTAATTTATCATCGCATAAAAGAGGTTGGGACGAACGTTGGGAAGAATTTTCGGACTGGGCAGAAAAAGGAAAGTATTACCACGATGCTCTTAATAAAATGGTTGACGAAGATACAAATGCGTTTAATAAAATTATGGATGCTTTTGCTTTACCTAAAAAATCAGACAAAGAGAAAGAAATTAGACATAAAGCCATTCAAGATGCTACAAAATATGCAATTCAAGTTCCTTTTAATACTATGAAATTAGCTTTTGAAAGTATGGAGGTAATAAAAGCAATGGCTGATATTGGAAATCCAAACTCTGTTACCGATGCAGGCGTTGGAGCATTAGCTGCACGTTCTGCAGTTATGGGTGCATACCTAAATGTAAAAATAAATTCGTCCGATTTAGAAGACAAACAATATGTTAAAGATATTTTGGAACAAGGTAAAGAAATTCAAAATAAAGCTATAGCTTTAGAAAACGAAATTCTTAAAATTGTTAACGAAAAAATATAATTGTAACTATATAAAAAACTAAAATAAATTTATAAATCTCAAACAATTGTTTGAGATTTATTATGAGATTTATTATTTTTAACAAAATAAAATAAATGTTTAAGCGTTAAAAATAAAAATTAATAAATAAATCTAATGAAAATAGTATTTGCATTAAGTCTTTTTGTTACAATATTCCATTTTTACTCATATTCGCAAAATATATTATCTGTTAAAAAAAATAAATACACAATATCAGGTTATGTTTACGATAAACAATCGGGCGAAGCATTAATATCGGCATCGGTTTATGACAAAAAATCAATGAAAGGGACAATTACCAATAATTATGGATTTTACAGTTTAACTTTGTCCGAAGGCGATGTTGAATTAACATTTTCGTTTGTAGGATATACATCAATTACAAAAAATATAAAATTAAATAAAAATATTTCGATAAACTTTAATGCCGAGATGAATAATCTCCTCTCCGAGGTTAAGATAATTGATAAAAAAGAGGATAATATTGTAAGTTCTACACAA
>JALSQC010000262.1 GCA_026985625.1 Bacteroidales bacterium
ACAAGAGCATATCTTTCTTGTGATTGTTTTAATGCTTGTATGTTATTTTCGCTTTCGGTTATATCCAAAGTCCATAATAAAACTCTGTATATCTCGCCTTGTTCGTTTAATATTGGGTCTAAATGGGTTTCGTTCCAATACTCGTTATTTTTTAGTTGTATTTTTTCTTTAAATACTATATGTTCTCCTTTTTTTGCTTCTTCGAATCTTTTTTTAAAGCTCTCGCGTCCTATTTCGTCGGGAACAAAATCTAAAATATTATCACCTGCTTTTAAATGCCTGTTATACTCGCTATATATTATTAACTGTGCAGCTTTATTAAACGATACTAATTTATAATCTAAATCGCATAAATAAAATCGTTGAATACTACTCTCAAATAATGGTTTTAATTCTGATTTTATATTTTTATATTTTTCTTCTATTTCTTTAAGTTTTGTTATTTCGTAAAGAGTAATATAGAATAAATTTATATTGTTGTTCTCGTCAGATATAGGGTATATGGTTATTTTAAAATATTTGTTTTTATCTCTTACGTTAATTATTCTTTCGAGATAATGAGATACTCCTTCGAGTGTATTGTTTATTAAATATTGTAATTCTTTGTTATTTAAAAATGATAGTGCATCAAGTATTTTGTCTCCTTTTTTTATGTTTTTCGAAAAGTATGTATTTAGATATTTTTCTGTTAATCCGTTATAATCTACAATGTTTAAGTCTTTATCTACTAAAATTATTGATTCTATACTGGAATCAAACAATGCTTTTAGTTTTAGTTTATCGGTATTTTTATCAGGTGCTGTAACAGAATCTTGTTTAAAAGCCGAACAAACTATAGTTTGTTTTTTGTCGATTATAATTTTATTAAATTCTAATTTTAGTAACGAATTATTAATTTCAACATTAGCAACAAAACTGTTGTTTTTTTCTAATTGCGAAAGTATATTTTGTCTAAAATTAATATCGGGAAGCACTAACTCTATATTTTTGTTTACAACATCTTTAATTTGTTTTTTAAATATTTCTTCCGATTTTTTATTCCAGCAAATAATATCGTAATTATCGTTTAATGTAAATATGCCGAGATTAACATTGTTAATTATTGAATTTAGTAAATTTTTGCTATTTTTATCATACGATTTTGATAATGCAATATCAATAGTTATTTTTAATTTTGTTTTGTCTATGGGTTTTACCAAATATCCGTAAGGATTTGTGTCTATTGCCTGGTTTATAATTTTATCGTCGGTATTACTTGATAAATATATTATTGGTATATTATGCTTTTTGTTAATAATTTTACTTGCTTCTATTCCCGACATTTCTCCGGGAAAAGTAATATCCATAAGAATAATATCCGGAGTATTATTTTCTAAATATTTAATAGCATCTTTGGGTAAAATAAATGTTTTTTCGAGATTATAGCCTATATCGTTTATAAACATTGTAAAGACTGTTTGTAACATTTTGTCGTCTTCAACTAAGATTATATTTGGAACTTTCATAAAATTTAAAAAAAAAGTCTTAAAAAATTGAATTAAATATACAATTATTTTTTTATTTGTAAAATATTTTTAAAAAAAGGCATAAATATCTATAAATGAATATAATAATTGATGTTGGCAATTCTAAAATTAAAGTAGCTTTGTTTGAAAACGGTAAAATTATCACAAAAAAAATTTTTAATAGATTAAATATTGATATTTTTGACTATTTAAAAATAAAAAACTCCGAGAATAATAATTTAATAATATCATCGGTAAAAAAAATAGACGATAAAGTTATTAAAAATTTTAAAAAATATGCAAAAAATACAATTATTCTCGACAATAATATAAAATTACCCATAAAAAATAATTACAAAAACAAAAATACTTTGGGTTACGATAGAATTGCTGCTGCTATTGGTGCTTGGTGCTTATCGCAAAGTAAAAATAATTTAATAATTGATATTGGAACCGCTATAACAATAGATATTGTTATTGATAATGTTTTTTTAGGAGGAAATATATCTCCCGGAATTGACATTAGATATAAAGGCTTAAACAATTTTACCGACAAATTACCGTTATTGAATAATCGAGAAAATATTTATTTATATGGAGACACAACTCAAACATCGATAATAAGTGGTGTTATTAACGGAATTACTTACGAGATTCAAGGAGCAATTGACAATTTTACAAAAAAATTTAAAAATATTAACACTTTTATTACAGGAGGAGACGCTTTTTTCTTTGATAAAAAAATTAAAAGAAGCATATTTGTAAATTCAAATTTAGTCCTTATTGGATTAAACAAAATATTAGAAATTAATGTATAAAATTAAAATATTACTGTTATTTATTATTTTTTTATCTACAAACGTATTAACGGCACAAGTTAATATCAACTCGCCATATTCGAGATATGGAGTGGGAGATATATTCTCGGGAAGTTTTTCGCAAACAAAACCTATGGGGGGAACAGCAATAGCCGTTAGTTCTCCAAACAACATAAATTTTTTAAATCCCGCATCGTATTTAAATATCGATTCTCTATCTTTTATTTTCGAGGCAGGTTACTCTAACCGTTTAAAATTTTTTAAAACAGCAAAAAACACCGATTATAATAACTACTCAAATTTAGAATATATATCAGCTAAATTTCCTATTACCAAATGGTGGGCTGCAAGTTTTGGCTTATTACCATATAGCTCGATAGGATATAATATAAAAACCGTTTCGTCTAATGATGAGTTTGACGAAATCGATTATTTTTTTAACGGTAGCGGAGGTATAGATCAAATATATCTTGGAAACTCATTTAAAATTATTAAAAATCTATATGTTGGAGCAAATTTTACATATTTATTTGGAGGACTAAATCAACAAAACTCTATTATTTTTCCTAACGATAATTATGCGGCAAATACTTTTATCGATAAACAAACATACATTGCCGACTTTAATTTTAATTATGGATTAATGTATAAAATAAATCTAAAAAACAATAGATTTATAAATGCAGGTTTAATTTATTCGGCAAAAAAATCATTAAAAGCAAAACGATCTTATTTATCAACAGGAGTAGTTACATCGGGAGGCATTGTTGCCAACGACACAATAGAAAATATTATAGACGAAAAAGGTAATGTTGATATTCCTCAAAGTATGGGAATAGGCATCTCGTATAATATTAACAAAAAATTAATTGTTGCAACCGATTTTTATAAACAAAATTGGGCAGATGTTAAAATATTCGGAAACAACGACTCCCTCACAAACAGCACCCGTATATCATTAGGATTTGAATATACTCCCGTTTGGAACGATGCATTACGATATTATAAAAGAATAAAATACCGAGGAGGAATAAAATATCAAAACACATACATTAACATAAACAACAAACAAATAAATAATATTGGCATAAGTTTTGGTGTTGGTTTACCGTTACGAAAAACAAAAACATCAATAAACTTAGCCTTTGAGATAGGAAAACGAGGCACATATACCAATAATTTATTACAAGAAAATTATATTAATTTTTCGTTAAATCTAACATTAGGTGATTATTGGTTTATGAAACATAAATTTAATTAAACAAACATTAAAAAAAACATATAAACTATGAAAATTAAATCAATTTTATTAATTATTTTATTATTTGGCTTTACAGCTAATACTGTTTTTTCACAAACAGCCGATAGCAAGTATGGGAAAGATACATTAAAATGCAAACAACAATTATCACTTTACAGCTCTTTTGTTCAACAAAAAAGCTATAAAGATGCTTTACCGGCTTGGAGATGGGTTTTTGCAAACTGTCCAAAAGCAAGTAAAAATATTTATATACACGGAGTTAGAATTTATAAATCGTTAATAAAAAACGAAAAAGACAAAGCCGTTAAACAAAAATATGTAGATACATTATTAATGATTTACGATAAACGAATTAAATATTTTAAACAAGAAGGACTTGTCGATGGACGAAAAGGAGTTGATATATACAGATACCGAAAAGACAGCATAGATTTAGCATATAATTATTTAAATAAATCTTACGAGTTACGTAAAGAAAAAACCGAAGCGGCAGTATTAGTATATTACCTTACAGCATCGGTAAAAATGATGAAAAAAGGAAAACTAAAAAAAGAAGATGTTGTTACAGTATATTCAAACGCATCAGATGCTATTGATGTCCAAATAGCAAAAGAAAAAGCAGGAAAAAATCGTGCAAAAAAAATAGAAAAATATAATAAAGCAAAAGAAAATATCGAAAAAATATTTGCAAATAGCGGAGCTGCCAATTGCGAAATATTAACCAACCTTTTTGATAAAAAATACGACGAAAACAAAGAAAATACCGACTACCTTAATAAAGTGGTAAAACTTTTAAACAAAAGCAAATGCACCGATAGCGATTTGTTTTTTAAAGTATCGGAACAACTAAACAAATTACAACCGTCAGCCTTATCGGCATATAGTTTAGCTCGTATGTTTGTAAAAAAAGGACAAAGTTCAAAAGCTGCTAATTACTATAACCAAGCAATAAAATTGCAAGAAGATGCCGAAACAAAAGCACAATATTATTACGAGTTAGCAGCATTAACAGGAACAAAACTCGGCAATCCATCATCGGCACGCTCATATGCACTTAAAGCAGCCGAATTAAAACCAAAATGGGGAGCCCCATATATTTTAATTGCAAATTTATATGCAGCAAGCTCAAATAAAATAGGCGAAAACAAATTCGAACATCAAGCCGCATTTTGGGCAGCAGTAGATAAATTACAAAAAGCAAAAGCTGTTGACCCAACCTGTGCAACCGAAGCCAATAAATACATAGGAAAATATTCGGCAAATTTTCCCGGCAAAGAAGATGCCTTCTTTTATAACGTTATAGACGGATCAACATATAAAGTAAAACCATGGATTAGCGAAACTACAAAAGTTAGATTTAACCATAATTAAAAATTGAAATATAAAATAGCAAAAATAAAAAACACAATAAAACTATTATTAATAACATCAATAGTAAATATTGTGTTTTTTTCATGCGAAAACGATATAAAACAAATAAATACAATTACCAAACGAATAGAGTTCCCTAATCAAACAGCAAAAAACTTAACAGTTTTGCGAAGCGATTCGGGAATGATTATAGCCCGAATACATGCCGACGAAATAAAAGTTTATTCCGATGTAAAAGAACCATATACGGTTTTTCCAAAAGGATTAAAAGTAGAAACATTTAAAAAATTTCCAAAAATAGAATCCAGCATATATGCCGAATATGCCATTTATTACGATAAAAAAAAATTATGGATAGCTCGATACAACGTAAAAGCACAAAACTCAAAAGGCGAAAAATTAAATACCGAAGAATTATTCTGGGACGAAAAAAATAAAAAAATATACTCAAACAAATTTTCGAAAATAACAACCCAAGATGGAGTCTTATATGGTAAAAAAGGATTTACCGCCGATCAAAACTTTACTAAATGGAAATTAATAAACACAAACGGAACAGTAAATATAAAAGATGAGTAAAGCTCCAATAATTATCGAAAAAATATGGCTAATAATAGCAATAATTACATTGCTAATGTTTTTTTACGAAATATTAAAAAAAGTAGAATTTTCGCAATCATATCCATTATTAATAATTTTCTTTGTATCTTTAATTATGTTTTTTTTACGAAGATTTATAAGGAAAAATAATAACAAAAATGATACTATCTAACCTGATTATTGTTTTTATAACCCTACTACTATCAGCATTCTTTTCGGGAATGGAAATAGCTTTTGTTTCGTCTAACAAACTAAAAATAGAAGTAGATAAAACAAAAAATACCGTAACATCAAGTATAATATCTTACTTTACAGACAAATCATCACAATTTATATCGACAATGCTTGTTGGAAACAACATATCATTAGTTATTTACGGTATTTATATGTCAATAATTTTAGAACCTATAATTTTAAAATTAACCGATATACCATTTTTTATTTTACTAATACAAACAATAATATCAACATTAATAATACTAATTACCGCCGAGTTTTTGCCAAAAATAGCTTTTAGATTAAACCCTAATTTTTACTTAAACTTTTTTGCCGTTCCACTAATAATAATATACTTTATTCTTACACCAATAGCATGGATAATTTTAAAAATATCAAACCTTATATTAAAATACATATTTAAAATAAAACATGACGACAATAAAAAAAACCTCTTAGGAAAAATAGACCTCGACTACCTAATACAAGAAAACATATCCGACGACAATAAAAAAAACGAGGAAGAAAAAGAAATGGAAATATTTAGAAATGCACTCGATTTCTCGGATATTAAAATTAGAGATTGTATGATTCCTCGAATCGAAATAGTTGCTATGGATATAAACGAAAATATTAATACACTAAAACAAAAATTTATAGAAACCGGACTATCAAAAATATTAATATATAACAAAACTATAGACAATATAATAGGGTATGCACACTCGTCGGGATTATTTAAAAATCCAAAAAAAATAAACGACATTTTATACGATATTATAATTGTTCCCGAAACAGTTCCTGCAAACAAAATGCTTGCCCGATTTATAAACGAAAACAAAAATGTAGCAATAATTGTCGACGAATTTGGAGGAACATCAGGAATGGTTACAATAGAAGATATTATAGAAGAAATATTTGGCGAAATAGAAGACGAACACGACATATCACAAATAGTAGAAAAAAAGATATCCGATAACGAATATGTTTTTTCTGCACGTATCGAGATAGACTATTTAATAGAAAAATATAAAATTAATATTCCAAGAAGCGACGAATATGATACATTAGCAGGATATATTTTATTTATTAACGAAAATTTTCCGAAAGTTAATCAAGAAATTAGCGACAACAAATATACTTTTAGAATATTAAAAGGTTCTCAAACAAAAATAGAACTCGTTAAACTGCTCGTAATCAGTTAGTAGTCAACAAGTTGCAATATTGCAGAATTTATTAAAATATTTGATACACATTAAATATAAAAAACATATAAAAAATTATTATATTCGTAGCCTTAAAAAAACTAATAAATTTTAAATAAAATAATAATGGCAACATTACAAAAAATTAGAAACAAAGCAGGTGTTTTAGTAGCCGTAGTTATAGGTTTAGCTCTTTTTGCTTTTATTTTAGGCGATTTTTTAAAATCAGGACGCTCACTTTCTTCAGACTCACAATTTGAAATAGCCAACGTAAGAGGAGTATCAATATCTTATCAAGAATACGATGCAAGAGTAAACAAACTAATTGATAACGCAAAAAGAAACTCGCAAAAACAAAACCTCGACGAAGAAACAATAGACCAAATTAAAGAACAAGCATGGCAATCGTTAATTATGGATTATGTTATGCAAGCCGATTACGAAGACTTGGGATTAGATGTTTGCCCCGACGAACTTTTTGATATGGTTCAAGGAAAAAATATCGATCCATCGGTAAAACAAATTCCAATTTTTAAAAATCAACAAACAGGCCAATTTGACCGAAGCTTAGTTATACGATTTCTTAAAAATCTTGACAAAGACCAAACAGGAAATGCACGAGCAAGTTGGTTAGCATTTGAACAATCGCTACAAACAAACAAAAAGATGATTAAATACAACTTTTTAATAAAAAAAGGACTATTAGTTCCAGATTTTATGATTGACCAAAACGTTAAAGAAAAAAATAATACTGTTGATTTTAAATACATTGTTCAAAACTACAAAGCAATATCAGATAGCGATGTAACATATAGTGAACAAGACTTGCAAAAATATTACGACGAACACAAAAATAAATTCGAACAAGAAGCATCTCGCGATATCGAATATGTAACATTTGATGTTATACCATCAAAAGACGATAGTGCAAAAACTCTGGAATGGATACAAAAAATAATTCCGGAATTTAAAGAAAGCACAAACGATATACAATACGTATCATTAAATTCCGATATTCCAGTAAAAGATTATTATTACAGTAAAGGCGAATTATCGCCAATAATAGATTCGATAATGTTTGCAAACGATACAGGATATGTTTACGGACCATATTTCGAAGACGGATACTACAAAACATCAAAAATATCACAAATAAAAAATATGTCAGACTCTGTTAAAGCAAGACACATATTAATACAACCAAACGAAAACCTAACATACGAAAAAGCAAATAATTTAGCCGACAGTCTTTTAAACGTAATAAAAAACGGAGGAAATTTTATAGATATAGCCCAAAAATATAGTGCCGACAAAGCATCATTACCCGATGGAGGAGACATAGGATGGTTTAAACAAGGACAAATGGTTAAACCTTTCGAAAAAGCATGTTTTAACGGAAAAAAAGGCGATATTGTTAAAGTTGAAACACAATACGGAATACATATTATCGAAATAGAAGATAAAAGCCCCGAAAACAAAAAAATATTAGTAACAACCGTTGCCCGACAATTATTACCAAGCTCCGATACTTATCAAAAAATATTTGGCGAAGCAAGTAAATTTGCAGGAACATACAACACAAGTGCAAAATTCGATACAGCAATTATAAACAAAGGATATACAAAACGTATTGCTGCAAATATTAAAGAAATAGACAAAAAGATTGCAGGTTTAGAAAATCCTCGCGAATTAGTTAGGTGGACATTTAAAGCCCAAAAAAATGACGTATCACCCGTAATTGAATTAGGAAATAGATTTGTAATTGCAAAAATTACCGATGTTCGCGAAAAAGGAATTGCTCCGTTTGAACAAGTAAAAACAATTATAGAACCAATAGTAATTAAAGATAAAAAAGCCGAAAAAATAAAACAAACTTTTGTAGGAACAGACCTAAAACAAATAGCACAAAAACTTAACTTAGATGTAAAAGAAGCCGAAAATATAAGTTTTGCAACATTTGCAATACCCGGAGCAGGTATAGAACCTGTTGTTATAGGAGTTGCTACAAATACAGCAAAAGACGTAATGTCAAAACCAATTAAAGGAAATAACGGTGTTTATCAATTAGTTGTTACCAATACAAAAGAAACTAAATCAACAACCAAAGAACAAGAAAAGAAAATACTAACAAACGATTTTTCTACCAGAGTTGACTACCAAGCATACGAAGCTCTTAAAAAAGCAGCAGATATAAAAGACGAAAGAGCAAAATTCTTTTAAAAAAAATATAAAAAATACTATTAAAAAAACCGTTGATTTCAACGGTTTTTTTAATTTAGAAACAAGTATTTAGTATGTAAATTAATTTTGGTAGAATTTTTAAGACTTTTTCCTGTTTTCCTCATTTTAACACCCAAAGCCAGAAATATGATTTAAATACTTTTGTTCCTCTGTTGGGGGTAATGTGAGACCGTGCTTATCTACAAATTTATTGCAATATAATTTTCTATTTCATCGTTTTTTTTGTGTATTTTTGCATATTATCAGAATAAAAAAAATGGCAACAACGATTGATAAAATAACAGCAGGAAATTATTGGCTTACAAAGTCAATGGAGTTTAATAAGGTTCAAAAAAGCGGAACTCTTTGGTATTTAAAAAAATGGATTGTAATCTATTATTATGTTTTTCTAAAAGAAAAAATTTACACACAAGATTATCAGGATATTATTAATATATTTGAAA
>JALSQC010000263.1 GCA_026985625.1 Bacteroidales bacterium
TATCATAGTTGTTAATATTTTGCATAATAATTATTATAAGAAAACTTATCCAAAATACAATGTTTATATAAACGATGGTTTTTATCCAAGTAATATCAATCATATCTGATTTTGAATAATTATTCTTAATATGTTTAGAATATCGATTTATTAACTTTAAAGAATTATATATTGATAATGTCGTTAAGATTAAAACAAGTGGAAAAAATGACAATAGTATAAAAGGATATTTTATTGCTAAAATAGAAAAATTTATTTTGTCTAATTTATCAAAATGGTAATAAAAATAACTTAAAAGTAAAAAAAATATTAGAGGAACAAAATAAAGAAAATGCAAAAACTTTAATTTTTGTTTTATAACACTTGAAACATAAATATATATAAAAGGAGTGTGAAGTAAGAAAAAAGGTAAATTTATAAACATTAACCAAGAAGGATATTCCTTTGCTTTTTTTAATATTAAAAAATATTCATTATAATTTAAAAAATAAATAACAAGTGGAAATGAAGTAATAAATAACCATAATATAAAAATAAAATCAGAAATATTTTTTTCTTTTTTTGAGATAAGAAAAATAGAAATAAAAACTACTTGAATGATACTTATTAATAAAATGATATTCATTATCTTAAATATGTTTTTTAATAACTGTCAATATTATAATACAAAAATAATTTTTTTTGTATATATACAAGCCCAAAAAACATTTCTTTATTAAAACTAATAAAGAAAAACTGCTGTATTAATCTTTTTCTTAGATTTAATTTTTTATTTTTAAAAATATACAAACCAAGCTTATAATAAAGAATCAATAAATACATTAGGATTTAAACTAATACAAGGACTCTCAAAACAAATCAATGGAGACTTTAAGATTTTATCTGCACAAAAAGGAAGCAGATTTATTATAGAATTTACGGTTTAAGTTTTTTTGCATCTTACCATTAAAAAAATACCACTTACCATTTTTATATACTACATACGATTATTATAAAAATTGTATTTGTAATAATCATAATTTTATACATCAAATTGTAATATAAAAATTTTAATAGATGAAAACAATTACTACATTAAAACTATTAGCAATAAGCATAATAGTATTTTTTTCAACACAAAATACAAAAGCACAATGGACACAATTAGGTGCTAATATTGATGGCGAGGCAGCGTCAGATCAATCGGGTTGGAGTATAGATATTACCCCAAATGGCGAGTATGTTGTTATAGGAGCAAGCAACAATTCCGGAACAGGTTCGAATGCCGGACATGTTAGAGTTTACCATTATGAGTTAGGAAATTGGGTGCAAATAGGAGCCGATATTGATGCTTTGGCTGCTGGCGACCAAATGGGAACTTCAGTTGCAATTAGCGACGATGGTTTAACTGTGGTTACAGGCTCGCCACAAAACGATGTAGGTGAAAATAATGCCGGTTGCGTTCAAGTTTTTAGCTTTAATGGGACAGCATGGAATTTAAAAGGACAAGCTATAAATGGTACCGTAAGTAACGAATATCGAGGAAGTATGGTAGATATAAGTGCAGACGGAACAATTGTAGCTACAACCGGAGGCTCGAGTAAAGATATAAAAATATACGAATTTAATGGAACAAACTGGGTTCAATTAGGAACAAGTTTTACTAATATTTTTGGTGCTTGTAGGTTAAGTTTAAACAATAATGGTAATACAATTATTATTGGATGTCCTTACGCAAACGGAACAAATGGATATGGTTGTGGATTTGCATCGGTTTATTCTTATATCTCAAATGCTTGGACTTTAGTTGGTGATACTTTATGGGGCGATGCTGCTTTCGACCATTTTGGAGGTAGTGTAGAAATAAATAATACAGGTAATACGGTAATTATTAGCTCTACATATAACGATGCCGTTGCAAATTATGCAGGACAAGTAAAAGTTTTTGAACTTAATGGTAATTCGTGGATACAAAAAGGAACCGATATATATGGTTTGGCCGAAAATGACCAGTTCGGATATAATGTAGATATAAACGACAATGGCGATAAATTAGCAGCAAGTACAACTCAAGTTAATAATCATGGAGGACAAGTTAGACTTTATAGTTTTATCTCAAACTCTTGGGTTTTAACCGACTCCATAAATGGCGAAGCCGATGGTGATAATTTTGGTTGGGATTTATCGTTTAGTGCAAATGCCGATACAATTGCCGTTTCGGCTCCTTATAATGATGAAGCAGGAAGTTCGGCAGGAAATGTAATGGTATTTAAATCTTGTAATTCGTTTAACACAATTAACGAGCAAGCTTGTAATTATTATAATTCTCCATCTGGAAACTATACTTGGACAACAAGCGGAACATATACCGATATTATTCCAAATTCAACAGGTTGCGACAGTATTATAACAATAAATTTAACTATAAATACATCAACAACAGGAGTCGATACTCAAACCGCATGCGACAGCTATACTTGGATTGATGGAAATACTTATACAACAAGCAATAATACGGCAACCTACACTTTAACAAACTCGCAAGGTTGCGATAGTGTCGTAACACTTGATTTAACCATAACGCATAGCACAAGTGGAACCGATGTTCAAACTGCTTGCGATAGTTATACTTGGATTGACGGAAACACTTATACAACAAGCAACAATACGGCAACCTACACTTTAACAAATGCACAAGGTTGCGATAGTGTTGTTACTCTTGATTTAACAATTGTTAATTTAGATAACACCGTAACACAAAATAACGATACATTAATTGCAAACCAAACGGGAGCAACTTATCAATGGATTGATTGCGATAACAATAACACAGCAATTACCGGAGAAACAAACCAAACTTTTATAGCAACAACAAGCGGTAATTATGCTGTAGTTGTTGATAACGGAACTTGTTCCGATACATCGGATTGCGTAAATGTAATAATATCTAATATAAATAATATTGCAAATTCAGATATTAAAATTTATCCAAACCCTGCAAGTAAACAATTAAATATTGTTATAGATAACTCGCAAAAAGTTAAATTAATAAGTATGGTTAATATTCTTGGCGAGAAAGTATTAACACTTAATAACATACAAAAACAAAATAAAATAGATGTGTCAGTATTTACCCCTGGAACATATTTTATTTCAATCGTTGAAACAGAAAAAACAATAACTAAAAAATTAATTATTAACTAAAAATTTAATAAAATGAAAACTAAAAAAATTATTCTAACAGCATTAATGCTATTTATTTCAATAATAAGTACAAAAGCCCAAGTAAGTATTTATGTCGAAGAAACAAACGGCACAATTACACAAACTCCATTAAACGAAGTAAGAAAAATTGACTTCTCGGGAGTAGATATGTTATTACATAAAACAGATGAAACAGTTTTAATTTGGGCAATATCCGATATAAAAAAATATTATTATGACATTACCACATCAATAAAAGAATTGAAAAATAATATTGAAAAATGCATATTGTATCCAAATCCATCAAATGGTAATTTTAAAATTAATTACCGTGTAAAAAACAAAAGTAATATTCTAATAACAGTTATTAATATATATGGAAGTATAGTTTTTCAAACAACAAAAAATAATCTAAATAAAGGAGATTATATATTTACCATTAATAATAATTTAGAAACAGGTAGTTATTTTGTTAAAATACAAAACGGAAATAATTTAATAACAAAGAAAATAATAATTATAAAATAAAAAACAATGAAAACTTTAATACAAATATTTATCATAATGTTTATAGGTGTAAGCTCTTATGCTCAAACTTATATGGAAATAAGAAAAACAGATAGCAGTTTAATATCAATTCCTATATCGGAAATAGATAGTATTTATTACGATACTATAAGTACATTCACTTGTGGCGATCAAATTTCTGATATTGATGGCAATACATATGGAACTGTACAAATAGGTAATCAATGTTGGATAACCGAGAATTTAAGAGTAACTCATTATCCCAATGGCGATAGCATACCTAATATTACAGATAATGCTCAATGGGGAAGTCTTCATGACAATAATTCTGACGATGCATTTTGTATTTATGATAACGATACTAATAATGTATTTTATGGAGCATTATATACATGGGCTTCTGCTATGGGAGATAATGCAGTAAGCAGTAATACATATCCAAGTAACGTACAAGGAGTTTGCCCAGATGGTTGGCATATGCCAAGTGATACGGAATGGGTGGCATTAATTAATTATTTAGGAGGAGATACAATTGCAGGCGGAAAAATGAAATCAACAGGGGTAACATATTGGACAAACCCAAATACAGGAGCTACAAATTCAAGTGGATTCTCATCATTACCAAATGGATATAGAAAATATGATGGTTCGTTTAACTTTTTAGGAACAAATGTTTTTTGGTGGAGTGCAACAGAGTCTACCTCAGGTCACGCATCATCATACAATAATTCTTATAGTAATGATAATGTTACAACTTATAGTAGTTCAAAATCAGATGGGCTTTCTGTTAGGTGTGTTAAAGATTAATATTATAAAAACAATAACTAAAAAATTAATTATTAACTAAAAATTTAATAAAATGAAAACTATAAGCTATTTATTTGCATTAATATTTATTGTATCAGTTACAACAAATACAGATGCACAAATCGGAAGCCTAAACAAACTTAAAAACAAGGCAAAAAATTCTGTAAAGAAAAAAAAATCTTCGTCGTCGTCAAATGTTGCCGTATCTAAATACAGTAAATATATGAATGAGGGTTACAAATATAAAGACGAAAAAAAATATGTTGAAGCTCTTAGCTCATTTAACAATGCTTTAAAAGAAAAACCGGGTGATTATTCGGCAAAAAATCAAGTTCAACAAATGGAAAGCAAAGTTAAAGACAAATATTTAGATTTGATAGATAAAAATATTTCCGATAACAAATGCGATAAAGCAGAAGAAAACCTTGATATTGCTGTAAAAGCTCTTGGCTCGTGGAACCAAGAAAAATATTTAAGGACAAAAATTGATAAATGTAAAGCAAATGCAGGTGCAAATGCCTCGGCAGCAGCCACCAAAGCCAAAACCGATGCTCTTGCAGCCGGTTCGGGTAGTTTTTATACCGATTTTGCAAAAAAAGACTTTAAAAAAACAGTTTCGGTAGGCGACAACTTATTTGTTAAATTTAAGTTCGCAAAAGTAATGACCGAATATTTTAAAGATTTCGGAATGGAAGACGATTTTAATGCATACGGATATTTTACGGTTTACATAAACGGAAAAAAAATTTTTGTTGACGGACCATATCAATTCGGAAGTAATTACTCTAAAGTGTGGACCGATTTTGATGTGCCTTTATGTGTAGACGCTGTTGAACTTTCAAAAAAAATCAAAGCAAATCCCGATATGTTATCTACAGGTCAAGATATTTGGTTATTTCAACAAATTTCAAATCCAACCGGAATATCAAATAAATTTACAATGGCAGCCATACAAAATATGAGTAAAAACGGAACTTATAAAGTAAAAGTAGAATTTGGAATAGGCGAAAAACCCGATTATGGTAAGAAAAACGGAAAACCAAAAGGAACAATCGCATCAGGCGAGGTTACTGTAAAAGTTGACGATGCAGGCAGAAAAGAACTTTACAAACGAGGTCCTAAATATATGCGTCCTTTAGAGGATAACGAAAAAGGAAAATGGGTATTTAATAACAATTCTTACGAATTAGGAAAAGGTGAATTAACAGTAACATTAGATATGCCGCAACCACCAAAATATTATAATATGAAATGGTGTAAATCATCGTCTTGCGATTACGACCATGGCGAACTTATGTTTGCTGTTTTTATCGATGGAAAATACCTTGCAAATTGGCAAACAACTTTTTGGAACGATAAATACGAAACTCAAAAAAAGTTTAGTTCAATTATGTTTACTGTCGATGATAAAGACTTTGGTGATGATTTATCAAAATTTAACAGCTCCGATTTTTTTATAAAGGTTGGAAACGATAATCCTGTTGTATATGGTATATACGATATGTTATATGCCGGCAAATTAAACGCAGGAAAACATACACTTACATTTAAAGCTATGTCTCCAGAAAGTGTTCCGCCAAACACAACTTTTGAGGCAAGTAAAAAATATTTTGACCAATTACCTGTAATTGCCGAGAATACGCTCAATTTTAATGTTACAGCCTCTACAAAAAATAATATAGTTGCAAAGTCATCGGCAAAAAAATTAAAACATGCAGGAGGTTCGTGGGCAAGTGTCGATGCTTATCTTAAGAAAAGCTCAACTGACGGCGAAGCCACAATAATTGATGTTGCAACAAATACTCAATGGAAAGTTACAGTAAATTCATTAGGAACACCTCTTTACAGAACTTGTAAAGCAAATGTGTTGTATAAATCAAAAAATGGTTTTACCAGATTAATACGAGGAGTAGATGTAAAAGAAGATTATCAAGGAAACAGTAAATACAGTCAACCGTATTTTACCGATAGAATGAATAATTACTATACTGCCAATCCCGGATTTTTAAATGATATACACTATCCTGTGCCTTATAGTAAAGTAAAATAGATTATTAACCAATTAAATTTTATAAAAATGAAAAAATCAATTAAATTATCATTGTTATTATTTACACTTATAACCTTATTCTCTTGTGGAGGAGCAGGTTTATCACCAAAAACATATTATGTGGAATATACAAATTCCGAGGGCAAACAAATATCAGCAGGAGGTAACGATATTACATATTCGTATTGGTCTCCTACACACGAAAATACATTTTTTGGTGTACCATCAACAACAGTATTGTTTCAAATAGAAAGCGGAGCAACACCCGATAATATTGTAGGAAAAGAGATAAGTGTAATGATTACAAAAAAATCTGACGATGAGTTTGACGAAAGCAAAGCTTTTAAATGTAAAGTAGAATCGTTTGATTATGTTAAAAAAGGAATGTTCGATGATAAGGTTTATAAATTAAAAGGAACATTTAATACCAACGAATATAAAAACGGAAAACTTTGTTTGCAAGTTTATATGTAAAATAAATACTAATGAGCGAGGCTGTTATTTTATTAACAGCCTCTATTATTAAAAAACAATTAACAAAAATATGAAAATTACATACGAATTACTTAAACCTATAATTGTAAAAAAAGAATTAAACGGAAATCAAATTAAAATATGGTTTAAAACCGATAATCAAGACGAGCCAATACAAACTATAGGTATTGTTTCGACGCAAAATAAATTAACAAATAAAAAAACAACAGTAAAAGAACAACAACAAGCAGTTATAAATGCTTTTGAAGGATTACAAATTTTCTATAAATACGATGAGGTTAATAACAAATGGGAATATATATCTAAATAATATTAAGTTATTTCCACTTTAATCATAATTAAAAAAACAAAAAAATAGTAATAATTAATAAAAAAATATATAACTTTATAAGTTTTTAATTTAAAACTAATATATTGTTATAGCATAAAATGTTAAAAAATAATTTAACGTTTATTTTATTATTATTTGTTTTATCATTTATTACAAAAGCTAATAGTGTAAGTGATTTAATACCAAAATTAGATAATACAAAAGACCCTAATCAAATTTTATTAAATATAAATATATCCGAGAAATACAGGGATATTAACCTCGATTCATCAAAATATTTTATAAAAAATGCAATACAAATTGCACGAGTAATAAATAACTACGAACTTTTAGCAAAATCGTATAAATCAGCGGGAGTTACATATTATTTTTTAGGCGATTATACACAGGCTTTAGACTATTACAACAAATCTATAACATATTTTAAAAAATTAAAAGACTTAGATAACGTATCAAAAATTTATAATAATATCGGAATTATATACGAGTCGTGGGGCGATTATCAAAGCTCTATGAGTTATTATTTAAAATGCCTTGATATCGAAAAAAAATTAAGCGATACAATAGGAATAGCAGGCTCTTATAATAATATTGCAAATACATATTATTACATTAAAAAATACGACAAAGGGATTAATTATTTAAAAAAATCATATAAAATATTTAAAGGAAACGATAAAAAACAAGAAGCAAACATATTAAACAATATAGGAAAATTTTACGAAACCGATAATAAAATCGATTCGGCAATAATATATTACAAAAAAGCTTTAGAAATAAGAAAAACAATAAACGATAAAGTAGGTATAGCCTTATCATATAATAATATAGGTTATACATATTTTTTAAAAAAAGATTATTCAACAGCAATACATTTTTATTTAAAATCGTTAAAATTTGCAAAAAAAATAGGTAGTAAAAAACAAATATTCTCAACATCTGATAATCTTAGTAAAGCCTATTTTAAAATAAATAATATAGACTCAACCAAATATTTTTTAAAAAAATGTTTAAACCTAACCGACTCGACAAATTTTATTATCTATAAATTAGATTATTATCTATTAAAATCGCAAATATATAAGAAACAAAATAATTTTAAAGAAGCTTTAAATTATTATTATAAATATTCGACACTAAAAGATTCGCTGTTAAATCGGCAAAAAATAGAAAATACAGAACTTATTTATCAAAAATTTAAAAATCGAGAGAATCAAAAAAAAATAGAGATAAAAAATCTGCAAATAGCAAAAGATAAAAACGAAACAAAATTTAAAGATAAAATAAACTTAATACTTGTAATAAGTATCACAATATTATTGATATTATTAGTATTTGTTTTTCATTTGTTTATAATAAATAAACACATAAATAATAAATTAAAGATAGAGAGCAATATACGTAAAAAAATACAGCAAAGTTTAAAATACACAAAAGAAAAATTACAAAATTCCATAAAAAATAAAGATGCCGAGATTATAAATCAATTTAACTATATAAACTCAATATTGACAATGTTACCAATAGGAGTTATTACAAGTGACATAAAAGGAAACATTAACTTTGTAAATAAATATGCAGCATTAACATTTGGTATAACCGACACAAAACAAGCAATAGGCATAAACTTATTTTCTGATAATAGATTTATAAAAGTAGGATTACCAAAATATTTAAACAAGGTAATCGAAACAAAAAATACACAAAAAATAATTATAACCGATAATAATTCAAAACTAAAAGAGCCTATAATATATAACGTAACAGTTAAATTAATAAGAAATAATAATTCAGAGTTTTTATTAGGACTAATCGAGGATATTACATTGCAAAAAAAATACGAACAAAATTTATTAAAACTTAAAGACGCAGCAAACGAATCAAATAAATTAAAATCAATTTTTTTGGCTAATTTAAGTCACGAGATAAGAACACCATTAAATGCAATAATTGGCTTTGCCGAATTATTAGAGAGCGAAGATATTAGTAACGAGCAATCAAAAAAATACTTGTCGATTATACAAAAAAACAGTTTATCGCTATTAAACTTAATTAACGATATTATAGATATATCTAAAATAGAAGCAGGCGAATTAAAAATTAGTAAAAGCATTACCAACATAACCGATTTATTAAAACAAATATATTTAATAAATAAAGAGGTAAGTTTAAAAAATAACCCAAATGTTACTATAAAACTTTTAATTCCCGACGAGGAA
>JALSQC010000264.1 GCA_026985625.1 Bacteroidales bacterium
AACAAATTTAACAATGCTTTAAAATACGGAGTAGATAATATAAATAAAATAACATTACCCGATAATGCAAAAATAAATAATACCGTTTTTAAAGATTATTTGACAAATAAAATAAGCTATAAATTTGATGTAAATAAAAAAAATGCAGTAAAAAAATATTTAGAACTTATATCAGATATAGATATAAAATAATAACTATAAAAAATATGTTGATAAAAATCTAAATTTATTTTTCGAAAAAAAGAAAAAAAAATTATATTTATTCTTATAAAAATAAGATATTGTTAATTGTTATAACTATAAAATAATTAAATAATTACAATATAACAAAAAAATAATATTTTAAATAAAAAAAAATATAAAAAAAATAAAATTAAAATAAATAATATAACAGAATGAAAAAATCAATTATTTTATTAACAATTATTACATTAATATCAATAAGTAATAATATTTATTCGTCGGATATTTTTGGAAAAGGAAAAGACAAAGACCCTTTTAAAGTAAAAATGACACAAGCTTGGCTTAAATTTAACGATGGAGACTATTATGGAGCCTTACGAATATATCGTCAATTATACAAAACCCATAACGACAATTCTACACTAAATCTTAAAATAGGACAATGCTTAATTAAAGTAAATAAAAGCGACTCGGCAATATCATTTTTACAAAAATCAGTTGAAGTAGATTCTACAATAAACAAAGAAGCATATTTTTTATTAGGAAAATCATATCATTACATTGGCGACCTTAACAAAGCCGAAGCATATTACAATAAATACAAATCTAAACTAAGACCAAAGGATAAATTCCGTAGAGAAGTAAACCGGTTATTAGCACAAATAAAAACAGCAAAAGAATTAATAAATAATCCGGTAAACGTTAATGTAAAAAATCTTGGTAAAGCAATAAACTCGCCATATACCGATGCAAATCCATCTATTACAGCCGATAACCAAACGTTAATATTTACATCAAGACGCCCCGAAACAACAGGAGGAAAAATAGACCCGTCGGTTGAAGAATATTACGACGATATATACATGTCAAAATGGAATAAAGAAACCAAATCGTGGACAAAAGCAGAACAATTACCACCACCAATAAATACCGAATATCACGATGCAAACATGAGTATTACCCCCGATGGAAAAAGCATATTAATTTATAAAAATATCGACGGAATTACAAAATCAGGCGACATCTATATATCAAATTTAAAAGACGATGGAACGTGGAGTAAACCAAAACCTTTTCAGCCCGATAATAAATTTATAAACTCTACATATTTCGAAAGTTCGGCATGTATGACATCAGACGGAAAAACAATGTATTTTGTAAGCGAACGAGAACATGGGGGATACGGAAACGGAGATATATACGTAACACATAAAGAAGGAAAAACTTGGACAAAACCACAAAACTTGGGACCAACAATAAACTCGGTTGACGACGAAATAGGAGTTTACATACACCCCGACGGAAAAACATTATTTTTTAGCTCAAACGGACACAATACAATGGGAGGATACGATATATTTATGTCGGTACTTGGCGACGACGGAAAATGGAGCACTCCTATAAATATGGGATATCCTATTAACACAACAGCAAACGAGATACACTTTGTATTTACAGCCGACAGAAAAACAGCCTTTATATCAAGCTCAAGAGAAAACGGATTTGGAAAATACGATATTTATGCAATAAATATGGCTTACTACTTTAAGTCAAACAAAAATATTAGTAAAGACTTAGCAAAAACAATAACCGGACCTCCTTTGTCAATTCTTAAAGGTTCAATTGTAGACTCAAAAACCGGAAGCCCTGTAAAAACAATGATTACAATAAAAAATCTTGAAACAAACAAAACACATATACTATATTCAAAAGAAAACGGAGAATATTTTATTACATTGCCTGCAGATACAAAATACTCAATAACAGTTAAAAAGAAAGGTTATAAAACAATGGTTGTTAAATTTAAACTACCACGAGGCAAAAAAGAAATGTACACATTAACAAAACACATTTTTATAAACAAAAAATAAAATATTAGTTAGTTATAAAAATAAATTTGCTTATTTGCAGGAAAAATAATTTTTTTTTAAATAAAAGTTATTTTTATTTGATTTTACAGACTTGTTAAATTGTTGTAGTTTTTTTTGTATATTTAAGCACAACTTTTTAAACAAGTATCCAATAAAATTATAAACACATGAAAAAAATAACCTTTATTACAATCTTACTATTTGTAAATTTTTTAGCAAACGGACAACTTAATAA
>JALSQC010000265.1 GCA_026985625.1 Bacteroidales bacterium
TACTTCCCCAATCTATAGACGAGAATGTTCCCGATTGAACAATTCCTGTTCCTATATTAAGGTTTACCAAACCAAAACTATTTGTTGTGTCTAAAAATGTCTCTATATAAACAGGTGTTCCAGATGAGGAGCCTTGCAGTATTGAGATTTTAAAATTTACTGCTTAATTTGGTATTGCATTTCCGCTTGCATCGCGAACAACCGATTGGTATTTAAACGATTGTGGTGCTTGTGCTAATATTTGGGCTATTGCTACAAATATTATTAATGTTGTAAAGATTAGTTTTTTCATGATATTTTATTTTTTTCAAATGTATGAAATAAATTATAACAAATCAATGATATTTCTTGTTTTTTTGCTTACTATATAAAAATGTTAAATTTTGAAATTACTTGTGTTATATTAAATAAAAAAATGCTGCTCTTTTGAGCAGCATTTTTTTTAATATTGTAGTTAGATATTTTATATTAAATGTTAGATAAGCAAGATTTTATTGTTTTAAAAGTTTTTTCTATATCGTTATCTAATCCTACTGAATAGCGAACTAATCCTTCGGACATACCCATTTCTTTTTGTATATTTTCCGGCACTTCTGATGATGTACTCTTTCCTGAATTGCTAAATAAAGTTTTAAAATAGCCTAGACTTACTGCTAAATATCCTACTCCTTGTTTTTGCATTTCGGACATAAATTTACTTGCTTTTTTTGATGTTTCGAGGTCTATTGATATCATTCCTCCAAATCCGTATTCTTTGTTCATCATTTTTTTAAATAACTCGTGTTGTTTATGAGTTTTTAATCCCGGATAATTAACTTTTAGATTTAGTTCTTGAAATTTTTCGGCTAAAAACATAGCATTTTTACTATGTTGTTTCATTCTAATGTGTAATGTAAAAAGATTTTTTTGGATATTTGCCGCTCTTATCGAATCTAAAACCGGTCCGAGTAGCATTGCTGTTCCATCGTTTAAATCTATCATTGCATTAATAAAATCAATGTCTGCACATATTGCTCCTGCTGTTGTATCGTTTTTTCCGTTAATAAATTTTGTCATACTGTAAACTACTATATCAGCTCCTAATTTATAAGGAGAAAATATCATAGGAGTAAATGTGTTATCTACTACAAGTTTTAAATTATGTTGTTTTGTTATTTTTGATAATTCGGGAATATCCGATACTTGTAACATAGGGTTTGTTAGAGTTTCGGTATAAATCATTTTTGTATTTGGCTTAATAGCTTTTTTTACTGCATCTAAATCGGTTATATTAACAAAACTTACATCTATTCCGTATTTTGGCAACCAATTTTTAAAAAAAGCAAATGTTCCTCCATAAGTTGTAACGCTTGATATTATATGGTCGCCGGCTTTGCATATTTGTAGTATTGCTACTGTTATAGCTGCCATACCTGAACTTGTAACCCATGCTGCCTCGGTTCCTTCCATTGCCGATAAAGATTTTGATAATTGAAATCCACTTGGGTTCCAGTGTCTTGAATATAAAAATGCATTTTTTTCGCCGTTAAAGCATGCTGTCATATCTTCGCCTGAATCGAAAGCAAAAGTTGCCGAATCGTTAATGGCATGGTTTACTCCATTGTAAACACCTAATTCCATTGAATCGAATAGGTTTGTTGCGGGATCAAATTTCATAATTTTATAATTTTATATTATCTCATCAAATATAATGAATTTAATATTTATTTTATATGTTTTATGTATATTAGTAAGTAAATTTATAAATAAATTTTAAAATTGTAATTAAAAATATTTATTTTTGATAAAATTATAATTAATTAAATAAAAAAATGATTGAAAAGTTTAAAATTGATAGTTTAGATAAAAAAATTTTAGGTATTTTAATGAATGACTCTAGAACGCCTTTTCTTGAGATTTCTCGCAAATGCGGAGTTTCGGGTGCTGCTATTCATCAGCGTATTCAGAAAATGCAAGATGCTAATATTATATCGGGTTATTCTTTAAAGTTAAATCCGTATGCAATGGGTTATGAGACATGTGCTTTTATAGGTGTTCAGATAAATCTTAAAACAAGTCGCACTCATGATGAGGTTTTTTCTAAGATTATGCAAGTGCCGGAGGTTGTCGAGGCTCATCATATATCAGGAAAATATTCGTTATTGTTAAAAATTTATACTAAGAATAATAAAGAACTTAAGAATTTAATAGTTGAAAAAATACAATCTATACCTGAAATTAATTATACCGAAACATTTGTGTCGTTAGAAGAGGGTTTTTCGCTTAAAAATCTTGTTTTTATATCTGAT
>JALSQC010000266.1 GCA_026985625.1 Bacteroidales bacterium
ATCGTCGGCTTGTTTATCGCCCGACAGAAATACTTTATATTTTGTTAGTAACCGTAAAGGCGGACTTGGTGGTAAAGACATATATTACAGTGTAAAAAAAGATAATAAATGGTCGAAACCCGTAAACATTAAAATATTAAATACTAAATACGACGAAGATGGATTATTTATACATCCAAACGGAAAAACACTTTATTTTAGCTCAAAAGGACATAATACAATGGGTGGTTTTGATATTTTTATGTCCGAAAAAAATGACAAAGGCGAATGGAGTAAACCAAAAAATATAGGATATCCTATAAATACTCCCGACGACGATTTGTATTTTGTAATGTCGGCAGATGCAAAACACGGATATTTTACATCTAACAAAGACGGTGGAAAAGGTGATAAAGATATTTATTTAATAGATTTTACAAACTCAAAAAGTTTACAACAAAACAATTATTTAACATTGTTAAAAGGAACAATTACCGATGCTAAAACAAAAAAACCTATAAAAGCTTATATTGAGATTACCGATAACAAAAAAAATAAGATAATATCAAAATTATATTCTAACGAGCAAAGTGGAGAATTTATGATTTCGCTACCGTCAGGTAAAAACTACGGAATATCAATTTCTGCCGATAATTATTTGTTTTATTCAGACAATTTTACATTACCCGACTCGTCGGAATATAAAGAGATTACTAAAAACATAGACTTACTTGCAATGGAAAAAGGTGCTAAAACAATCTTAAAAAATATCTTTTTCGATTATGCCAGCGATTCGTTACGTAAAGAGTCGTATGCCGAGTTAAACAGAGTTGTTGATTTATTAAAAAAGTATCCCAAAACTAAAATCGAAATATCGGGACACACCGACAACAAAAGTTCGTTAAAAACAAATAAAGAGTTATCTAAGGCAAGAGCAAAACGTATATATGATTATTTAATATCAAAAGGAATAAAATCTAAACGTTTAACTTACAAAGGTTATGCTTTTTTCTATCCAATAGCATCTAACGATACCGAAGAGGGACGAAAACAAAATCGCAGAGTGGAGATTAAAATACTAAGATAAAAAAAGGAGAACTAGTTCTCCTTTTTTATAAAATTTAAACCGTAAAATATAATTTTTTATTTATGATTTGTCGAATTGTTTTGTTGTTGTGGTTTCGGTATTAAAACTGTTCCCGTAATTCTTAAAACATTTTGATAAGAACTTGGCGAGTTTGTTATAACTGTAATTGTTTTATTTTGTTTACCTCGTTTTCCTCGCGAATTAAAAACTGCTTTAATAGATGCTTCTTTACCAGGTTTTATTACTTTATCTGATGTTGATGTTGCTGTGCAACCACAAGATGCTTTAATTTTGTGAATTACCAAGTCTTTTTTACCTGTATTTTTAAATTTAAATTCGTGTGTTACTTTGTCGCCTTGGTTAATTGTTCCAAAATTAAATACTTTTTCTTCGAACTCAATTTTAGGAGCATTTTTTAAATCCTCAGGTTTATAAATAGAGAAATCTTCTTCTATTGTTGCACTTATTGTTAAACGATAACGTGAATTTTGTTCGCCATTAATTACCATTGGTATTCTATCTATTAAGAATCCCCAATCTTGTTCGCCATTACGTAATTTTTTTGATGCATTATATTTGGCTACTATATGAGATACTTTATGTGGTGGCAATACTTTTGGTTCTGTTTTTATTTCGATATGTTTTGGAACGTTAGTAAAAGTAACTGTCATTGGTTTATCCGACATATTTACAACTGCCATTGAGTCGGTTTTAATTTGTGTATTTTTTACTTTTGTAAATGCCAAATGATTTGATTTTAATCTTAAGTCGCCCATTTTTTGGGGATATAAATCAACTACTGTTTTTTTACGTGGGGTTACAATTCCTGTAATTCTTAAAACTTTTGTAGGAGTTTCGGCATTAGAAAAAACTGTTATTGATTTGTTAAAACGTCCCGGACGGTTTTTTGGATTGTATGTTACTTGAATTTCGCCTGTTTTTCCCGGAGCAACAGGTTTTCGTGTCCATTTTGGCGTTGTGCAGCCACACGATGCTTTTACGTTTGATAAAATAAGTGGTTCGCCTCCTGTATTTGTAAATTTAAAAATGTAAGACTGTGGTCCTGCCTCCTCTTTAAATGTTCCGTAATCATGAACATTGGATTCGAAAGAAATTGCGGCTTTTTTTTGTTGCGAAAAACCTAACAGCGATATGCTTACCGCCAAAAATAAAAAAATTATCTTTTTCATTATTTTGTTTTTTTAAGTTATTAATAAA
>JALSQC010000267.1 GCA_026985625.1 Bacteroidales bacterium
ATACCTGCACGGCGGTTTGTTCCGCTTCCGCCTATATTCATTTGCCAATGATATAAAATTTGTGTTCCCGTATCTTGTTTAACATTTATATAAAAATTTGTGTTCGATAACGACTCGTCGGATTGATACAAATGTTGGTTGCTTATATTCCATGTTCCTGCAATATTTGTCCAAGATTGCGATATAGAGTCTCCAAAATTATCGTTTAAAAATCCGTTTGCAGTATTTGCCTCCCAGACTACACCGTCTTGATTATCAAGAACTTGATAAAATTTATCGAGAACTTGTATATTATCGGTATCGGTAAAATTTGCAGTAAAATTTTGTGTTTCCCAATTATTTGCCGATACGCTTGTTGTGGGATTAATATTATCGGTTAAACAATGCCAAACAGCAGTCCAGCCCGGAGCTGTTGTAGCATTGTCGGAATAAAATTTTATTGTTAAAGAGTTTCCTGAAGCAGATATTAATCCCGGATTATTTGTTCCGGTATAAGCTCCTATTAAAGGCGATGATGTTGAGTTTCCGTCGTAAATCCATAAAGTATCATATCCTGCTTCGGTTTCGAACGAAATAAAATTAAGAGTTAAGCCTGTTGCTCCTGTTGGAGCTATTGTGTATGTAAATTTTTCGTTATTATAATAATTATGGTTAGGTCCTCCAAGATCGTAAATAGTATCGCTACACGCAACAGAACCGCAATCGGTAAAATATTGTTCTAATAAGTCCCACATTTCGGTATATCCATCATCGTAACCTAAAGCCCAAATACCTATGCCCGCAATATCTTGTTGTAAAACAAGTTGATATTTGTATTTCATTGTTTGTTCGTCGTCAACCCAGCATTGATTCCAATTTCCATTGTTATATGTATAATATTTACTTAACGAATTTGCATTTATATGAGCATTTGATGCATTATAATTTCCCGATGCATTATCTTTTACTGCTTTTATTGTAAGCGAACTTCCTGACGATGTTGTGCTCGATGGCACCGACGACGACTGTGTTTGCCATCGAAATCCGTAATAAGGTAATCCGAGAATTATTTTATTTCGTGATGCTCCTCTGTGTATATAATTTGTTATGGTATTTGATAAATTATAATCGAAACTTGACATTGTATAAAGTTGTCCTGTAGGTCCTGCTGTTGAGCTTCCGGCATAATAATAGTCGTATCCCATAATTGTATAATAATCGACATATTGGTCGAGAACAGAAAAATCAAAAACATTTCCCCAATCAACGGCATAAAGGCAAATACTTACTTGCGAACCGGGTATCTGAGAGTGCATTTGAGTGCACAAATTTGTCATAAAATTAGATAAATTTGATGATTGTGACGAAGGAACTCCTTCAAAATCAATATTAACTCCGTTTGCATTACGGCTTTGGACAAGATTTATTAAATTGTCGATTAAAGTTTGTTGTGCCGAACTACTACCAAAAAAAGTGCTGTGATTTGAGAATAATGTAGCACATAGATTTACTCTTACTCCATGAGCTAAGGCTGTATCAATAACTGCTGCAGTTGACCAATTGTGTGTTGATGTTGCGTTTCCGGTTGATGCATCGACATCGTAAGAAAAATACGATAAATCGGAAAGTTTATCCCATTCAAAATTTAAATACGTGCTGCCTTGCCAATACGGAAACCAACCGAATACCATTTTGTTTAAATTGCAATTACTTGCATTTGCAGCTTTTTGTTTGGGCATTAATTTAAACCCGTTATATTTATCGTATTGCTTGTTGCTTGTAAAACCCAAAGCATCATAAAAATCTTTTTGAGCTTTATGAGCCGAATAAAATTGATAATTTTGAGCCGATAAATTTATCGATAATATTATTAACGTTATTAGTGCTATAGTTGTTTTTATCATTTTAAAAATAATTAAAAAATTAGTTTTTGTTTTGTTTGATTATTTAATGTTTGTGCAATTTATAAAATTTTAATAATTTAATATAAAAAACATATAAATTTATGTATATTTGGAATTAAAATTATAAACAAATGAAAATATCAATTATATTAATATCGATAATTTTTTTTACAAAAATTTCTTTTTCACAAAACTTACAAGCAACCGAAACAAAAGCATTATTAAACATATCGGTAACAAACTTTAGCAATAAACCACGAGCAGGCGAAACTGTTATTTTCGAAAGTAAAAAAACAAAAAAAGAATATTCGGTTATAACAAAATCCGACGGAAAATGTCAGTTATTATTACCAAAAGGCGATACTTACGATGTTAAATACAGAGA